>CANHSA010000074.1 GCA_947463345.1 Flavobacteriales bacterium | reverse complement strand
GTAGCGCAGTTGTTGCGCAAAAGCAAAAAACCTGTGCTCATTGCTGCCAACAAAGTTGACAACACCGACCGCGTTGGTTTGTCTTCTGAATTCTACACCTTTGGTTTAGGAGAGGTATTCGACCTCAGTGCAACCAACGGTAGCGGTACCGGCGAAATCCTCGACGAACTCGTGAAGTATTTCAATAAAGAAGACGAGTCCATTCGCGAAGAAGACAGCTTGCCGCGCATTGCTATTGTCGGGCGACCGAATGTAGGTAAGTCCTCAATGGTCAACGCCCTAACTGGTCAGGAGCGCAACATCGTTACCGACATCTCAGGTACTACCCGCGATGCCATCCACACCCGCTATAAATCATTCGGTTTCGACTTCCTGCTCATCGATACCGCTGGTATCCGTAAAAAAGCAAAAGTTACCGAAGACATCGAATACTATTCTGTCTTGCGTTCAGTGCGTACCATTGAAAACGCCGACGTCTGTATGTTCATGATAGACGCCTCTGAAGGCATCCAAAAGCAAGACTTGAGTATTTTCTACATGATAGAGAAGAACTCGAAAGGAGTAGTGGTGTTGGTCAACAAATGGGACCTCATCGAAAAAGACCAAAACACCATGGTCAAATTCGAGGCCGACCTCCGCGAACAATTAGCGCCTTTCAACGATGTGCCGATTATCTTTACCTCAGCTATCGAAAAGCAGCGTATACACCGTGCTTTAGAAACAGCCATGCGCGTATTTGAAAACAGAACCCGCAAAATTGCTACCCACGAGCTCAATGAGGTGATGCTCGACATCATTGCAGCCACACCTCCGCCAGCCATCAAAGGAAAATATGTGCGCATTAAGTTTGTAACACAATTACCTACGCACGCACCGGCCTTTGCTTTCTTTTGTAACTTGCCGCAATACATTACAGATGCCTACAAGCGTTTTATTGAGAACCGCTTGCGCGAGCGTTTTGACTTTGAAGGCGTGCCTATCAAGATCTTCTTCAGAAAGAAATAAATCCTTTCAAGTACATTATTTACATATTTAAAACAAAAAAGGCGAGCTGTTGGGCCCGCCTTTTTGCTTGATAAGAGAAAGCACTATCTGATGAGATTCAGGTGCCCAGTGACTATTTTGCGATAGTCATTTTCTTTAGTTTCGAATTGGAGTTTCCAGGTATACATGCCAGCCGGTACTTTACTGCCGTCCGGGCCATAGGTACCATCCCAAGCTTGTGTGGCATCGTTGGTTTCCCATATGACTTCGCCCCAACGGTTGAAGACTGCCAATTGGAAAGCAAATGGATCAAAACCTGTTGTAAAGATGGCCTGCCAAGTTTGGTTGTGCTCGTCTTCATCTGGAGTAAAGGTATTTGGCACATAGTAAATTGGCTCTGCAATCACAGGGAGGTTCAGTTGGTATTCGTCAGAACAACCCAGAGATGTGTAGGCGGTAAGCGTAACCAAAAGGTTTTCAGATACACCAACATACATGTGATTTGGATTTTCTTCTGTGCTGGTCGTGTTGTCATCGAAGTCCCAAACATAAGTGATAGCCCCAACTGAGTTATTTACAAATTGAATAGGCATCGTACTTTCTGTGAGTGCACCTGGTAGCGCTGCAAATGAAGCCTCAGGGTAGCTCTCCATGTAAATGTAGTCGTTGTAGGTAGTGGTTTCGATACAACCCAAAAGGTTATATTCTAACGTGATGTCGTGATAACCGCTCGCGTCAAAAGTGTACGAGAAGTTACTTCCTTGACCAATTTGGGTTCCGCCCCAGTACCAAGTATAGACCGCTCCTTGAACCGCACCAATGGTACTTAAATTGACTAATAATGGATTACAGCCAGAGAGTGTGTCTGCAGCAAAAGTTGGTGGCACAGCTGGAACAATAGTGATGGTCATGTCGACAGTATCGCCACACTGCCCTGGATCAGGGAAGAAGGTATGCGTTAAGATTCCTGGTATAGAGGTATCGATATTTGGAGGCGTCCAAGACCCGGTGATTCCTGGAACGTTGTTAGACGTAGTAGGGAAAATCGGATTGGCGTCGTCCTGACACAACTGTGGAATTTGTGTAAACTGCGGAACAATTAGTGGGTCTACGGTAATTGGGAAGGTGAGAGTAGACGCACATTGATTTGGATTTGGTGTAAAGGTATAGTTAACCGTACCTGGTGTTGTGGTAATGACGGTTGGGTTATTCCAAGCACCGGTAATGAGCGGCCCATTAAGGTAGCTACTCGTGTTGGTGGCTGTGGTAGGAATAACCACGTTTGTCATGTATTGACAAATTTGACCCATCGGATTGAATTGTGGTGTAGTGAGCGCATGTACTACTATGTCCATAGTTGCAGGGAAAGCACACTGACCAGCCGTTGGTGTGAAGGTGAAGGTAAACGTTCCAGCATTGGTAGTGGAAATTGTTGCAGGGCTCCAAACACCAGTATAAGGAATGTTGTTCGTAGAGGTTGCTGGAAGGGCAGGGGCAACACCATTGATACACAAATCGGCAATTTGGTTGAAAGTAGATTGCTCGTTTGGTAGAATTTGGATGTTCATGGTGGCCTGAGTTGCACAAATACCTTGGTTCGGACTAAAAGTATAGGTAGTTGTTCCTGAGTTAGCCGTGTTGATCACAGCTGGGTTCCAGGTTCCTTGAATAACCGGTGTGTTCGTAGATAAATTGGCCAAACTAGGTGCGGTTGCATCTTCACAGATTGGTGCAATTTGATTGAATGTTGGTACTACCGGTGTATTGACAACAACTGTTGTTGTTGCTGTAGAAATACAGCCTCCTGCGTCGTAAGTAACGGTGTACACACCTGCCATTGCTGCTGTTGCGTTTGGAATTGTTGGGTTTTGAAGGTTGGAGGTAAAGCCGTTAGGGCCTGTCCAAGTATATGTTGGGGAACCTGTCGCTGCGCTGATAGAAATTTGATCGCCAACGCAATAAGGTCCAGTATTGTTAGCTGTAACAATGGTAGAACCCGCAGTGTAGGTAATAACAACTTGGCCATGACCAGTCTGAAAACCTTGGGTACAAGTACCACCTGCTGGGTAGAAGCTCGAGCCGCCACCGCCGCCGCCGCCGCCATTCGCACCTGCGCAACAGTTATCGCCGCCGCCACCGCCGCCGCCGTAGTAGCCGCCGCCGCCGCCGCCGCCAGATGCGGTGGAATAAAAGCCACCGTTTCCGCCAGTTCCGATTGTGCCTGCTGTTCCGGGTTGACCGCCACCCCAAGGAGGGCCGCCATTTCCGCCAGCAGTTTGCGTTCCGCCGCCACCGCCAACACCTGTAAAAGGAGAGCCAGGTGTTTGTTGGCCTGTAGCACAGCCACCTTGGCCACCTGTTGCTTGGTAGTTCGGTTGACCAGAGCCACCTGAACGTCCGCCGCCGCCGCCCGCCACAACAATGCGGTTGGTCATGGCGTATGGTGTAACGCGTATATCAGAAGCGCCGCCGCCACCTTTAGATTCGTATTGTGTGTTGGAAGGTGAAGCATGGCCATTGCCGCCGCCGTTCCAACCACCCGCTGGTCCAGTTGGGTTGCCGCCGACGCGAATTTCAAGAACCTGTCCTGGTGTTACGGCAATGCTTGGGTGTTGAACTCGTGCGCCGTTGCCACCTTGGCCTGAGCCAACAAAAGGCGTGGCCTGAATACCACCACCTTTGGCACCGCGAACGTCTACTTGGATGCTGTAGACACATGGCGGAACTGTCCAAGTTTGTAACGATCCTGTGTAGTTAAAGGTAACAGACTGTTGAGCCTGTGTAAAGAAAGAAGAGAGAGAAATAAGCGAGAAGAATATCTTCTTGATCATATGCGTGTAGGTTATGTAGGTAGGCAAATTTATGTTAAATATTCGTGATTGGAGAACGTATTTTATCCACAGAGGTTGCTTTTAAGCACAAAAAAATGTACTTTGTAGGTAAATTCACTGCTTATGACACCCTACACTGGCCCCTGGACCTCAGCTGAAGCAGCCCACTTACTTAGGCGCTGCACTTTTGGCGCAAGCTTTCAAGACATCCAAAACGCCGTTGGGGCGGGTATGTTAGGTGCAGTAAATCAGTTGTTTTTAGCAAGTTCTATGGACGAGCCTTTGGCTTATGATGTCGGTGAGCAAATTGTTCCACTCGGACAAACCTGGGTTTCGGCTGTTTATCCGACAAACACAAGCGCTAATCAGCAAACAGAAGGAGCCCGCATGAAGTCGCTTGCTGCGTGGCTCGCTAAAAACCTGAACCAAGAAAGCTTGAGTTTAACTGAGAAAATGTTGTTTTTTTGGCAAAATCATTTTGGTGTGAGCACTTCAGGCGACGCACGTGCTATGTATCAATACCTTCAGTTATTAAGACAGCATGCCTTAGGCAATGTCAAACAGCTTGTAAAAGATGTTACCATTGATCCATGTATGCTTTTGTTTTTAAATGGTTCTACCAACACGGTGTTTTCTCCGAATGAAAATTACGGTAGAGAGTTATTGGAATTGTTTACAGTCGGAAAAGGAGCTCAACTTGCAGCTGGTGACTACAGCACATTTACAGAGCAAGACGTGGCTGCAGCAGCTAAAATTTGTACGGGGTATATAGTTCAGGGCGTGCGCAGCGACACCCAAACTCAGGTGAGTAGTCAATTTACGCTCGTCTTACACGATACCTCCACCAAAACACTTTCTTATCATTTTGCAAACCAAACCATTAGTGCTGCAGGGGCTTTGGAATATGCAAATTACATCGATGTAGTCTTCAATCAGGCCGATACCGCCTTGTACATTTGTCGTAAACTCTATCGGTATTTTGTCAATCATGACATTACATCTTGGGTTGAACAAAATATTATTGCCGACATGGCTCAAACTTTTGTAGCCAATAATTTTGAAATCTCACCTGTTTTAACGGAGCTTTTCACAAGCGCACATTTTTTTGATATAAGTGTACGTGGCGCTATCATCCGCTCACCGCTTGAAACGTTGTGCGCCATGCTCAATACGTCAAATACGACAGCAAATTTCGATTTGCAAAGCACATATCAAATCTATTTATCGATGTATGGCTTGGCCGATCAAATGGGACAGGGTTACGCAGCGCCGCCAAGTGTTGCGGGCTGGACCTCCTATTATCAAGCCCCCGCGTTTTACAGGCTTTGGATCAATTCGACTTACATCAAAAAGCGCTTTGACGTCGCCAATTTATTGACATCCAATTTTTACAATGTCAATGGAAATGTCTTTAAAATCAAAGTTGTTGATTTTCTAAATGGTTTGTCTGCGCCTGCGTCTGCACCTCAAGTAATCGATGACCTTTGTCTGGTTTTGTTCCCAAAAGATATTCCCGCTGCGGATAAACTTGCCATCAAGAACATCCTAACCAATGGACTGCCTGATTTTGAATGGACCTTACAATACAATGAGTACCTTGCTGACCCCACCAATCCAGTTTTTTACAATCCCGTTGAACTGCGCATGCAGGCAGTGCTCAATGTCATGTTTAAAATGCCTCAATTCCACGTTTGCTGATGAAAAGAAGATCCTTCCTTAAAAATGGGGCACTTGCAAGCCTTTCCTTACCATTCGTGCAGAATGGCTTTTCGATGCAAGCGATCGCCAAGCAACTATTCGATGTACCCAAAAGCGCCGAAGATAAAGTACTTATTTTGATCCGTATGAACGGTGGAAATGACGGGCTCAATATGGTTTTTCCTCGAGATCAATATGCTGAGTTGGTCGTGCAGCGCTCCAATATTTTAGTGCCTGAAAATCAAATATTGCCTTTGACTACTGAGGTTGGTTTGCATCCCAAAATGACCGGACTACAAACGCTTTTCAACGAAGGAAAGCTGAGTATTATACAAAATGTAGGTTACCCCGAGCCCAACCGCTCTCATTTTAGATCCATGGACATCTGGACTACAGGTGCTCTGGATATCAATCAAACCAGCGGATGGCTGGGGCGTTATTTTGACAGCGCCTATCCAAATTTTCCGGACGCGTATCCTAACGTAGATTACCCCGATCCGTTTGCAATTTCAATGGGATCAGAGGTTTCTACCACTTGCCAAGGTCTAATGGGGAACTTTAGCCATGCGGTTTCAGATCCGTTCAATGCGACTAATTTGTTGCTTACGTCTGTTACAAATGACGGTACTTACTATGGTGGGCAAATCGAGTACATTTCTACGCTGATCAATCAGACCAACGAGTATGGGCAACAAATCAGCAGTGCAGCCGCAGCAGGAAATTCGCTTTCCAACTTGTACGATCCGTTGAATCCTTTAGCTGTTCAATTGAAATATATTGCTCAAATGATTTCAGGAGGGCTCAAAACAAAGGTTTATATCCTCAATGTAAATGGTTTTGACACCCACGATGCGCAAGTTGATCAAAATGACGTGAAAGAAGGTGTTCATGCCAACTTATTAAAGCGGATTTCTGATGCCGTGCGTGCTTTTCAAAACGATCTTCAGTTACTAGGCCTAGAACAACGCGTTGCGGGTCTTACTTTTTCAGAATTCGGCCGACAAATTGCCAGCAACGGCAGTATGGGTACCGACCATGGTGATGCTGCACCGCTCCTTATGTTTGGTTCGTGTATAAGCAATGGTATCATCGGGGCCAACCCGCAAATTCCGAATCAGGTGAACAATCAAGCAGGCTTGCCGATGAACATCGATTTTCGCGATATCTACGCAAGTATCTTAAAAGACTGGTTTGAGGTTGATCAGCAAGTGATCCAAAGTTTATTCGAGCAAAACATTACCTACTACGACCTCTTGCAGGGCTGTACCAATTCTGTGTCAGAAAAACCAATTATTGCTCAGCAAAAACCACTTGTTTTCCCAAATCCGAGTTTGGGGCAGCATCAATTGAAATTTATGTCAGGCCAAGAATACCTTGAGGTCTTTTTGATTGACCAAAATGGCAAGGTGCTCCAAAAGTCTTTTGAAGGACAGTTGAACAATGGCCAGCAAATACTCAGTTTGGAGATCCATACGCTCAAAGCAGGCGCTTATTATTACCTTTTGAAATCGGGCTCAAGACAAGAATTGGTTTCCTTTCAGAAACTGTAGTTCAAAAAGATTTCGAACTTAATTTCCGCCTTGCATTTGTTCCAAACGCTGCTGGCGCTGCATTGGATTCTCGCGTTTTGGCTCTTGTTTGTAGAGCTGGTAACGGGTCGGAAGCATAACTCTTGGCCAAGTGTTGTTGTCGAGGTCGGTATCGGCTGTTTCTAAGAATGGATCTAGACGGAAAGACACAACAGGTTGGTCATAGACAAACACTTTGCTCACTTTGAATTCTTCTACCCGCCAGATTTCTGCAGGTATACGCTCTACTTTGGTGCTGCCATCGGCAAAAGTAGCTTCAATGATGAGAGGCATCACTAGGCCTCCGAGGTTCTCAAAGGTGAGTTCGTACAATTGCTTGCCCGCATTCAAATAAGCTAAATCTTCTGCGCTTGTTTTGGATACAAAGGTTTGGTAATCTTTGCGGTCAATGGCATCGACAGCATAAATATTGCGCTTGGCATAGAAGTCGTCAATTTGTGCATCGCGCTCGTTGACGGTCTGAGTAATAGCCGTTTTGTTGCGCGTATCGCCGATGAAAATATCTTTTTGTGCGTCTTTTTGTTGCAAAAAGGCTTTCTCAAGTTCTGGGTTTTGGGTGTTTAGCTCAAACCATTTGACGTCGGTTACGGCAATATCGACATGGTCGGTAGAGTAAAACCAACCGCGCCAAAACCAGTCGAGGTCTACGGCAGAGGCGTCTTCCATGGTGCGGAAGAAATCTGCAGGTGTTGGGTGTTTTAAAGCCCAACGTTCGCAATACGTTTTGAAAGCGTAGTCGAAGAGTTCTCGGCCCATGACGGTTTCGCGCAAAATATTCAATGCTGTTGCGGGCTTGCCATAGGCGTTGTTACCAAATTGTTTGATGGACTCTGAGTTGGTCATGATGGGCGAAATCCCGCTGAGGTCGCCACGCATGTAGTCGGCGATCATGTAGGCTGGGCCGCGGCGGCTTGGGTAGTCGCGTTCCCATTCTTGTTCTGTGAGGTATTGAACAAAAGTATTGAGGCCTTCATCCATCCAGGTCCATTGGCGTTCGTCTGAATTGATGATCATCGGGAAGAAGTTATGACCTACTTCGTGGATAATAACGCCCCACATACCGTATTTTTCACCTTCAGAATAGGTGCCATCTGCTTCAGGACGGCCGCCGTTGAAGCAAATCATGGGATATTCCATGCCAATCCATTTAGAGTGAACAGAAATGGCAACTGGGTACATGTAATTGACGGTGTATTTGGAATAGGTTTTAATAGTGTGCGCAACGAGTTTAGTTGAATAACGCTCCCACAACGGATTACCTTCTTTTGGATAGTAACTCATGCAAAGGATGTCTTTTCCACCAACCGTTTGCTTTTGGGCATCCCAGATGAATTTGCGGGAAGTTGCAAAGGCGAAGTCGCGGACATTAGTGGCTTTGTACACCCATGTTTTTGTTTTTTGCGCTTTGTTCTTTTCAGCAGCTTCTGCCTCGGCTTGCGTGACAATCACAACAGGGGTGTCTGATTTTTTGGCGAGTTCATAGCGCTTGCGTTGCTCCGGGCTGAGGATGCTCGCATAGTTTTGACATTCGCCGGTGGCCGCAACGATGTGGTCTGCAGGCACGGTAATGCTCACTTCGTAGTCTCCAAAAGGAAGCGTGAATTCACCACGACCCAAAAATTGTTTGTTTTGCCAACCCGTCACGTCGTTGTAAACGCACATGCGCGGGAAAAACTGTGCAATGGTGTATAAATAGTTTTGGTCCGCTTCAAAATATTCATAGCCAGAGCGGCCACCAACTTGCATGCGGTCATTGACGTTGTACCACCATTTGATTTGAAACGAAATGTTTTGCCCAGGCATGAGTGGCTTCGCTAAATCGATGCGCATCATGGTTTTGTTGATGAAGTAGGTCATGGGTTGGCCGCTCATGTTGGTGATTTTTTCAATTTTGAAACCGCCATCGTAATAGAAGTCGCGCTTGCGCAAATCCGAAACACTTTTAAAGTTTTCCATCTTCTCGACCTCAATGAGCTTACTTTCTGCATTTTGGTCATAGATATTTTGGTCGAGTTGCAACCATAAATAAGCTAAAGGATCTGGCGAATTATTGGTGTAGGTGATCGTTTCGGTGCCGTCTAAACGCTGTTTGTTGTCATTGAGGACAAGCGTCATTTTGTAATCGGCCTTTTGTTGGTAATAGGCGTGCCCGGGTGCGCCAGAAGCAGCACGGTAGCTATTGGCCGTGGGTAAAAGTTGGTCGAGCTGCGCAAATTTGGTTTGGGCTACCATTGCGCCACTCGCAAGGGTTAAAAAAGCAAGGGCTAATTTTTTCATGGTTTGAGGGTAAAATATTTTTGTTGATCGTAAAGCAAGAAGGATAGGGTCTCCTTTTGATTTCTGTAAATAAAGGTGAGCTTGTTCTGTTGGTTGGTATAACGCTCCATGAGCGCATCAAATTTAAATTGCACCGGATTGTACAGCGCACCTGCGCTTG
>CANHSA010000073.1 GCA_947463345.1 Flavobacteriales bacterium | reverse complement strand
ATAAAAGCACTGAGTTGTTTCATCATCGCTGTTTTTCGTAATGTTGGATGCGCGTGTAAATCAGGCCGAAGTATAGACTGTAAGCAACTAGATCAATAAGGCAATAGCGCAAGACAAACGCTTGGATGGATGCGCCGGGATTGTAATAGAGCCAAAGTATGCTCAAAAAATATAAGATTTGCCAAATAGCGCTGTAACGCACCTCTTGGAGTGCTACAAGTGTTGAACTCAGCGGCGACACCATAAACTTGAGGGTTTGGCCAAAAATGAGCACCGCCGTAAGCTCGCCAGCCAAGCGCCATTGCGGTCCGAAAAGAAAGGAGAAAACTGGAGTAGCTAAGAAAAATAAGATCAAAGCAAAGGGAAGGCTAAGCAAGAGCAAGCTTTGGCTCACTTTTTTGAAATCGGGCTTGATTTCTTGTTTGTTTCTGATTTTTTCAGACTGATGCTGCAAATAAACTTGCGAAAGTGCAATGGAGATGAGTGCCATTGGTAAGGAAAGCACGAGTCGGCTGAGGTCGAATTGCCCGGTTAGGGCCTTTCCAAACGCTGCATTCACAATGAAAACGGGCAGCGTCAAACTGATGGTATTGAGCAAAGAGGGCAGGGCTTGATACACCGGAAATTGCCAGTATTGTTTGAGGGTTGGTAAGATTTTTTTCAACTCAAAGCAAAACGAAAATCCCTTTTTAGTGGCCTGTAGGTATCCACCAATAAAATTCACGAAATCGCCAATAAGATTCCCCAGCAGTAAACCACTTCCTACTTTTAAATAACCACTGCTCGTTTGGGTAAGCGCTTCTGCACTGCGTCGATAAACTTTATTTTTGGCTGAATCTTTAAATGCTTTTTTTCGAATGAGGAAATAATTGAAGCATTGAAAACTACTGACCAAAAAAACACTCAAAGGCAGCAAGTGTAAATACCAAGAGGCAGCATGATCAAGTTCGAATCTTTGAACTAAATAGCCTTCGTTCATAAAAATAAGCAGCCAAATCACAATGGAAAGCAGACCACTGATCAGTACACCACCACTCATGAGTTCATGGGCTGTTTGGTCTTCTTTGGGAAGTACAATAGCACTCTCGTATTTAAGATTGGCAATCGCCACGAGCATGCCGACAGCCGTGATGAAAAGTGCAGCAGTTCCAAATTCTTCGGCACTGAACATACGGCGTAGTAAGGGCTGAAAAAGAATAGGGATAAGTTGAGCAAGTACCGTACCTACGATCAGCGTCGCTGAATTGCGAAGCAGTCCGGAGTTGGAAAAATAAGTACGGAGGCGCGTATACATATATGAGCTAACCCTACAAAGATAATCAAATCAAAATGTCTTCATTTTTAGGGCAAATAAGCAAGTAGCGCTATATTTGTGTAAACTTTCAAAAAAATGAAAAACGTAGCAGTAATTGGTGCAGGCACCATGGGTAATGGCATCGCGCACGTGTTTGCCCAATTTGGATACAACGTCAACTTAATCGATGTTTCCGAGGCCGCTTTGGAGCGTGCAATAGGCACGATTACCAAAAACCTCGACCGTCAGGTCTCAAAAGGGAGCCTCACAGAAGAACAAAAAGCACAAACGCTTCAAAACCTATCTACGTATTCAAATATGTCAGAAGGCGTTCAAAACGTGGAGTTAGTCGTAGAAGCCGCTACTGAAAACGTAGACCTCAAACTGAAAATATTCAAAGACCTCGACGCACTTACTGCACCAGAAGTTATTTTAGCTACGAACACCTCTTCGATTTCCATTACCAAAATTGCCGCCGTCACTACGCGTCCGGACAAAGTCATCGGCATGCACTTCATGAATCCAGTTCCGGTCATGAAACTCGTTGAAATCATTCGTGGATACTCTACTTCTGATGAAGTGACGCAACTCATCATGGAAACTTCGCGCAGTTTGTCGAAGGTCCCGGTTGAGGTCAATGACTACCCTGGTTTTGTAGCCAACCGTATTTTAATGCCGATGATCAACGAAGCCATTTACACTTTGTTTGAAGGCGTTGCGGGCGTCGAAGAAATCGATACCGTCATGAAACTCGGTATGGCACATCCGATGGGCCCACTTCAATTGGCCGATTTCATTGGTCTAGATGTTTGCTTGGCCATCCTCGAGGTTTTGCACGACGGCTTTGGCAATCCAAAATATGCACCATGTCCGCTTTTGGTCAATATGGTCATGGCTGGTAAAAAAGGCGTGAAGTCTGGCGAAGGTTTTTATGCTTGGACCCACGGCACCAAAGATTTGGTGGTTGCTGCCAATTTTAAGAAGTAACTTACATTCCTGAAGTGGTTGCCCATGTTAGCAAGACCAAAATTCATACACAAAGTTCTCAGACGCTTCTTTTTGATGTTTCGTCCGGCTATGAATGGCAATATTACCGACTTTAATGGCAAACGTATTGCGCAAACGCGCATCTCGAACACTACTTACATTGATCACCCTCAGCATTTGTGCTTAGGTGAAAACGTCTATATCGGGCACTACAACATCCTCGAAGCAAGTAACGGAATTACGATAGAAGAAGGTTGCCAACTCACGACTTTTGTAAATTTAACGACCCACTCAAGTCATACAGCCATTCGTATTTACGGAAAGCACTATGCAAATGTAGATAAAGCAATTTATGACCGCGGACCAATTCATATAGGGAAATACACTTTTGTAGGCCCATATGCGACCATTATGCCAGGCACCAAAATTGGAAAAGGCTCCATTGTGGCTGCCTACAGTTATGTCAGAGGTGAATTCCCTGATTTTTCCATCATTGCAGGAAACCCTGCTCAAGTGGTCGGAGATACCCGCACCAAAGACAACATTCTACTGAATCAGCATCCTGAGCTCCAGGCCTATTATGACGAATGGGCAAAGCTGTAACATCTTGATTCAAAACGATTTCAAAAAAGGTCAAGATGCAAAAGTCTAAAAAGTTATTGTTAATTGGTGGCAGTAAAGGCAACGTGCATCTGCTGAATTATTACAACCTTATTTCCAGCTATTTTGATGAAATTATAGTGGTTTCTGATTTTGAGTTTGAAGCGTGCCCGAGTGTGCTGCTCCAATTTGAGTTCAAGAGTCCAATTGCTCTTGTGCGCCATGTAAAGGCGCTTCGCAAAGTCATTGAAGCGTTTCAGCCAACCATTATTCATGTACACCAAGCCAATGCCTATGGCTTTGTGACTTGCTTGGCCAACCAAAAAAAGGCGCCTATTGCCCTCACCACTTGGGGTAGCGATGTATTGACATTGCCGCACAAAAGTTTCTTGCACCGCTGGATGGTCAAATACATTTTAAAAAGCGCCAAGGAAATCACTGCTGATGCTGGATATATGGGAGCTGCTATCGAGCAACTCATTGGCAAAACTGAGGTAACAATAGCCAATTTCGGTGTTGAACTAAGCGCTGTTGAGGTATCCGCAGAAAGAGCGCCTTTGATTTACTCCAATCGGATGCACGAACCGCTCTATCAGATTGATCAAATTATTCTTCAGGCAGCCACCTTCTTAACGCATCATCCGGGTTGGATTTTACACCTTGCCGCTTCGGGTAGCCAAACAACAAAACTTCAAGAACTAGCTCAACAAAATTTGCCAAATGGTAGTCATGAATTTTTAGGCTTTCAGGCAGGCGCAGATAACCAACGCAACTATTTAGCTGCACAAGTTTATGTGTCTATCCCAACTACCGATGGCACCTCTATAAGTTTGCTAGAAGCAATGGCTTATGGATGCATTCCTATTGTTTCTGATTTACCTGCCAACCGCGAGTGGATAGAACACGGCAAAAACGGTCTCATTACCTCTGGCGACTTATCAAAAGATTTAGCATTGGCACAAACGCTCAACATCCATCAAGTACAACAGCTCAATAAGCAAATCATTGCACAAAGGGCCACAAAAGCCGTCAATCAAAGTAAGTTTATGGCGCTGTATGACCGAACTTTAGCTTGAGTAATTTCTCCAATACCAACCGATCAATAGGGAATGTGAGGTGTTCTTTGCGCAATATATTCAAAGGTATCCATCGTTGTTTTTCCGTTTCTTCTGAAAAAGGAATGGTATAGTTGTCGTTTAGCAGTAAGGTACTTTTTGGAAGTTGAATCAGGTAATAAAAAGCTACCAAACTACTGTTGTCAAAGGCCGACGCCTGATGAAAATCGTTGACATAGAAGAACTCGGCATGAGGTACCTCCAAGTTAAGTTCTTCTTTTAATTCGCGATGAAGCGCGGCTTGTATGCCTTCATTGGCTTCTACACCACCGCCAGGAAATTTACTGAAAAATTGTCCAAAACGACATTCGTCGGAGAGGAGAATTTCGTCAAATTCATTGATGATGAGGGCGTAAACACGAAGGTTGAAACGCGCCAATTAACGGATATACTTGAAGTTTAGGCCAGGGTAAACAGCTGCTTCTTCGAGTTCTTCTTCGATGCGCAACAACTGATTGTATTTGGCCATACGGTCTGAACGCGATGCTGAACCCGTTTTGATTTGACCACAATTCAAGGCAACCGCAAGATCAGCAATAGTGTTGTCTTCGGTTTCGCCACTGCGGTGACTCATGACGGATGTATAGCCATTGCGTGTCGCCAAATTGACGGCTTCTATGGTTTCGGTAAGGGTGCCAATTTGGTTCACTTTTACTAAAATAGAATTAGCAACTCCTTGATTGATACCTTGTTGTAGTCTTTTTGTATTTGTTACAAAAAGGTCGTCTCCGACTAATTGAATTTTGTGACCGAGTTTTTCTGTGGCTAATTTCCACCCAGCCCAGTCGTCTTCGGCAAGGCCATCTTCGATGGAAATGATCGGGTAGCGCTCGCACCAATCGGTCCAAAACGCCACCATTTCTTCTGAATTTCTGGATTCGCCGGTCGAGGCAAAATTATAGGTACCCGTTGCGTCGTCGTAGAATTCTGATGCTGCGGCGTCGAGTGCAATGAACATGTCTTTGCCTGGTGTAAAACCTGCTTTTTGAATGGCTTCCATGACCACTTCAAGTGCTTCTTCGTTGGAACCCAAGCTAGGAGCAAAACCACCTTCGTCGCCAACGTTTGTTGACATCCCTCTCGCTTTTAAAACGGCTTTGAGGTGATGAAATACTTCGGTGCCCCAACGCAATCCTTCTGAAAAACTGCTTGCGCCAAATGGCATGACCATGAATTCTTGGATATCGATGAGGTTGTCGGCATGTGATCCTCCATTGAGGATATTCATCATGGGAACGGGCATGGTAACGGCACCGACGCCACCGATATATTGAAACAAACTAAGACCAGCCTCTGCCGCTGCGGCTTTAGCAACAGCCAAAGATGTTCCGAGGATGGCATTGGCGCCTAAATGAGATTTATTAGGGGTGTTGTCTAAAGCGAGTAGGAGGTAATCGATTTTCTTTTGTTCGAAAACGTCCATGCCAAGTAAGGCATTTTGGATGGTGGTATTGACGTTTTCAACTGCTTTGAGTACACCTTTACCTAAGTAACTAGATTTATCGCCGTCGCGCAGCTCTACAGCTTCGTGAATACCTGTAGAGGCACCCGATGGAACCGCAGCGCGTCCGAGCACACCGTTTTCGGTGAGTACATCCACTTCAATTGTTGGGTTGCCGCGCGAATCTAAAATTTGGCGTGCATGGATGGAGGCAATAAAACTCATGAAATTTGGTATTGGTGCATGTTAGAAATAAAGTCGTCAAAGAGGTAACGGGAGTCGTGCGGACCAGCCGATGCTTCTGGGTGGTATTGAACCGAAAACACAGGTTTGTTTTTGAGGGCAATGCCAGCTACGGTTTGGTCATTGAGGTGTTCGTGTGTTACTTCAATGTTAGGGTTAGAAGC
Organism: Flavobacteriales bacterium; assembly: GCA_947463345.1. Taxonomy (GTDB): domain Bacteria; phylum Bacteroidota; class Bacteroidia; order Flavobacteriales_D; family Crocinitomicaceae; genus UBA952. The sequence goes on along the minus strand of CANHSA010000073.1, from coordinate 3,717 downwards.
AATACTCTCCTTAGAGATCACAAAACCATGATTTTGTGAAGTGATTTCTCCTTTACCTGTTTTTAAATTTAAAATAGGATGATTGATGCCGCGGTGTCCGTTGAACATCTTGATGGTTTTAAGGCCTTGGCTGAGTCCGAGGATTTGATGCCCCAAGCAAATGCCGAAAACAGGTTTGTTGTCAGCGGCAATTTCTTTAACGAGTGCAATACTTTCGGTCATGACGGATGGGTCGCCAGGGCCATTGGAGAGCATATAGCCATCTGGCTGGAAAGCATCTAGCTCAGCTTTGGTGGCGGTCATTGGAAACACTTTCACATGACAGCCGCGTTCTACCAAGCAACGCACGATGTTTTTCTTGACACCAAGGTCAAGAAGAGAAACACGGTATTTAGCGTCTTCAGGACAAACTTCATATGCTTCATTGGTACTGACGCGCGAAGAAAGTTCGAGGCCGTCCATTGAAGGAACTTCTTTAAGTTTTTCGCTAAGTGCAGCGATATCTAAGATTTCAGATGAAATCATAGCATTCATAGCGCCTTTGTTTCGGATATGACGTACTAGTGCACGTGTATCGATATCAGAGATGCCAACGGTTCCGTTTCTTTCCATGAGCGCCTGCAAAGATTCTTCTGCAGCAACTCTGGAGTAGCCATTGGAGAACTTTTTGGTAATTAAACCTGCTATTTTGATCGATTCTGATTCGATTTCAGCTTCGTGAACACCGTAATTACCGATGTGCGCCGTGTTCATGATGAGTAATTGGCCAAGATAGGAGGGGTCAGTAAAGACCTCTTGATAGCCGGTCATGCCTGTATTAAAGGCGATTTCACCGCCTGTTGTACCAATTTTGCCAATGGCAATGCCTTTGAATACTGTACCATCTTCTAGAAGTAGGATGGCTGCTTGATTTTGCTGCATTTATAAATTTTCTCCAAAATTACGGACTTTAACAAAAATGGAGGGGTATAAAAACAAAAAAGGCGGACTATGTCCGCCTTTTTTATCAACATATTGTCAATTTATTCTTCAGTTTTCTCTTCTTCCGTAGCAGTAGTTGCTTCATCAGTAGATTCTGCTGCTGGTGTTTCTTCAACAACTTCAGCAACCGGTGTCTCTTCAACAACTTCAGCAACTGGAGTTTCTTCAGCTACTTCAGCAACTGGTGTTTCTTCAACAACTTCTGTTGCTGTTGTTTCTTCGGTTGCTACAGTAGTAACGCCTTCGCTAGCTTTACCACCACGACGTGAACGACGTGTTGTTTTCTTACCAGCGTTGTTGTTGTATAGTTCGTTGAAATCTACGAGTTCGATCATACACATTTCTGCGTTGTCACCTAAACGGTAACCTGTGCGGATGATGCGTGTGTAACCGCCATCGCGAGTTGCAATTTTAGGTGCTACTTCTCTAAACAATTCTGTTACGGCATCTTTACTTTGTAAGTAAGAGAAAACAACGCGACGAGAGTGAGTAGAGTCGGTTTTTGATTTGGTGAGCAATGGCTCAATAAATACGCGCAATGTTTTTGCTTTTGCAATTGTAGTAGTGATGCGCTTGTGTTCGATCAAAGAACAAGCCATATTTTGAAGCATCGCTTTGCGGTGGCCAGTCTTTCTTCCTAAGTGATTTACTTTATTTCCGTGTCTCATGACTTAAAATCTTAATCTCTGTCTAATTTATATTTTGCGACATTCATCCCGAAAGTCAAGCCTTTGCTATCGACGAGGTCTTCTAGCTCAGTCAATGATTTCTTGCCAAAGTTTCTGAATTTCAATAAGTCAGATTTAGCATAGGATACGAGGTCTCCGAGTGTTTCTACGTCTGCAGCCTTCAAGCAATTGAGTGCACGAACGGATAGGTCCATGTCTACTAACTTGGTTTTGAGGAGTTGACGCATGTGCAATGAAGTTTCATCGAATTCTTCAGACTCTGCTTTGATTTCGCTATCAAGTGTGATGCGCTCATCAGAGAAAAGCATAAAGTGGTGAATCAAGATCTTTGCAGCTTCTTTCAAAGCATCTTTTGGATGAATTGAACCGTCAGTTTTGATATTGAAAACTAATTTCTCGTAGTCAGTCTTTTGCTCTACACGGTAATTTTCAATGCTGTATTGAACATTAACGATAGGGGTAAAGATCGAGTCGATACTGATTGTTCCAAAAGGTGCGTTAGCAGATTTGTTTTCTTCAGCAGGCACATAGCCACGTCCTTTAACAATCGTAAGCTCCATTTCAAACTTCACTGAAGACTCCATGTTGCAAATAACGAGGTCAGGGTTCAAGACCTGAAATGCACTTGTAAATTTGCCGAGGTCACCAGCAGTGAGTTGTTGTTGGTTACTGATAGAAACGATTACAGTTTCTGAATCTGTTCCTTCTATTTGGCGCTTAAAACGAACTTGTTTGAGGTTCAAGACGATTTCAGTTACGTCTTCAACAATTCCTTTTAGGGTTGTGAATTCGTGGTCTGCACCTTGAATTTTGATGGACGAAATTGCAAAACCTTCTAAGGAAGAAAGCAAAATTCGACGAAGGGAGTTACCGATGGTAATTCCGTAGCCCGGTTCTAGCGGACGAAACTCAAATTCTCCGTTGAAATCATCAGAGTTGAGCATGATAACCTTGTCAGGTTTTTGAAAATCCAATATTGCCATTTTCTATCGCTTAGGGTTATTTAGAATACAATTCGACGATCAACTGCTCGCGAATATTTTCTGGGATCATTTCTCTTGCTGGTAAGTTCAATAACTTTCCGCTCATGCTTGATGAATCCCAATCAAGCCAATCAAAAGATTTATTGCTAGCGGTAAGTGAACCTGTGATTGCCTCTAAAGACTTTGATTTTTCGCGAACGCCTACGACGTCACCAATTTTCAAAGTGTAAGAAGGAATGTTCACTACATCACCGTTTACTGTAATGTGTTTGTGTGATACTAATTGACGAGCACCACGACGAGTAGGGGAAATACCTAAACGGAAAACAGTGTTGTCAAGGCGCGTTTCGCACAATTGCAATAAGTTTTCACCGGTAATTCCTTTCATGCGTGAAGCTTTCTCAAACATGTTCGCAAACTGACGCTCTAAAATTCCGTAAGTGTATTTCGCTTTTTGCTTTTCACCTAACTGAACTGCGTATTCAGATTGCTTGCCACCTCTTCTTTTAGAGGGACCGTGTTGCCCTGGACCGTAATTTCTTCTTTCCAAGGATTTGTCTGGGCCAAAAATTGGATCGCGGAAACGACGCGCAATTTTTGATTTAGGACCTGTGTATCTTGCCATTTCTAATTAAAATTGTGTGGGCGTCATGAATTAAGGCATTCCTTCGATGACAATAAGCCCACTGGTTAAAAAAATACTATACTCTTCTTCTTTTTGGAGGACGACAACCATTGTGTGGCATTGGTGTCACGTCAATGATTTCTGTTACTTCAATGCCTGAATTGTGCAGTGCACGGATGGCAGACTCGCGTCCGGCACCTGGCCCTTTTACAAAAACACGCACTCTACGTAGTCCGAAGTCATGAGCTTCTTTTGATGCATCTTCTGCTGCAACTTGTGCGGCATAAGGTGTGTTCTTTTTAGAACCTTTGAAGCCCATCTTGCCTGCAGATGACCAAGAGATCACTTGTCCGGCATTGTTCGTTAAAGAAATGATGATGTTATTGAAACTCGCTTGGATATGCGCTTCTCCGGCAGCATCAACTTTAACGTTCTTCTT
>CANHSA010000072.1 GCA_947463345.1 Flavobacteriales bacterium | reverse complement strand
GTCAATGGATGTCGTTTCGGTATCAAAACACACCTCGCTTTGAACAAGCAGTAAGTCTAATAACTCTTTGCGCTCTTCTTGAGTGGTGATAAGGTGATAGCTCGGTTTTTCTGTGGCAATGGTTTTGTAACTCGAAGTGGGTGCGGCCTCCTGCGGTTCAAGCATGCTTTGCATACCAAAAAGGTCGAGCTGCGCTTCTTCTTTATTTACAGTTGTTTGGGTAACGACTAGTTCTTCGCCGATGATGCGCTTGGCAAGCGTTCTGAATTCTAATTCGGTAAAGATGTCGCGAATGGCATCGGCATTGACCGGGCAAACTTCTAAATCCTTTTCATCGAAATCAATAGGGACATCTCTGATAATAGTCGCTAATGATTTGGACATTAGGCCTTGTTGCTGAAAATTCTCGACATTCTCTTTTTGCTTGCCCTTCAGCTCGTGAACGTTTGCAAATAAGCCTTCCATGGAACCATACTTTGCCACCAAAGCCTTTGCGGTTTTTTCGCCAATTCCGGGAACACCAGGAATATTGTCAGAGGCATCGCCCCACAAGCCTAAAATGTCAATGACTTGAATTGGTGAAGTGACTTCAAATTTTTCACAAACTTCTTTTACGCCTAATATTTCTGGCGGATTCCCTCCGCGCCCCGGCTTGTACATAAACGTTTGTGGACTTACCAATTGCGCATAATCTTTGTCGGGTGTCATCATGTAGGTAAGAAAGCCTCTGGGTTCGGCCAGCTTGGCGAAGGTTCCAATGACGTCGTCGGCCTCAAAACCTGCCACTTCTAATATCGGAATATTAAAAGCTTGAACGATTTGCTTGATGGGCTGAATCATGGAGCGGATGTCCTCGGGCATTTGTTCGCGTTGCGCCTTGTATTCCACGTATTCTTCTTGGCGTTGCGTAGAGCCTCCTGGTGGGTCAAAAACAACAGCAATGTGTGTGGGTTGCTCCGTTTTAAGAATGTCTATAAGTACATTGGTAAAACCAAAGGCTGCCGATGTGTTCTCTCCTTTTGAATTGACACGCGGATTTTTAGCAAACGCAAAATATGCTCTGTAAATAAGTGCATACGCATCCAATAGGAAAAGTTTTTTAGGGGCAACGGGTGTGAGCATCAGAAAGTAGGGATGTAAGGAATAAATTGAGCCGGTTCAATTTGGGTCTCTTTAGAAACAGGAAATGTTTTGTAAATGAACAGCGCTCCGGCTTTTGGGTAGCCACTTATTTTAACTGTGGCAAGTGGTTTTTTAGCTGCTTTATAAGCGGTGGTCATAAAACCCGGTTCTGGAATAAGGCGCAGGGGAATAGTAAGTTCGCTCTCGCGATGACCACGAATTTTGATCGGTGCGTCGATGTAAAGATTTCCTATTTTTTGTTGGTCAACGAATACCTCAAAAGATCCTGGCTTCATTTTGACTGGAATCCAAAGATTGTTCTGGATATGAAAACTGGCTTTGAACTTCACGACTTGCCCACTAAACTGTTCTATTTGTGTGCCGTCGAAGCTGACCATTTCAACGGGTTCTTCTAGGCTTTTACAAGACACCAAAACAAACAAGCCGAAAAGAAAGAAAAAGTTTTTCATGCTTAAATCTCGCTAAAGTGCTTGTAAAAATAAGGGATAGTCTCGATGCCCTTGAAATAGTTGAACAAACCAAAATGCTCATTCGGACTGTGAATGGCGTCGCTATCCAAGCCAAATCCCATTAAGATGGTCTTGAGCCCAAGTTCTTGTTCGAACATAGCAATAATTGGAATGCTTCCGCCGCTGCGAACCGGTATCGGTTTTTTTCCAAATGTTGTTTCGTAGGCGCGGCTTGCAGCTGCGTATGCCGGAGAATCGGTTGGCGTGACAGCCGGTTCGCCACCGTGGTGTGGTGTGACCTTTACGCGCACGCTCAACGGGGCAATGCTTTCAAAATGTTTTTGGAAGAGGTTGGTGATTTCTTCTGGATCTTGGTCGGGTACTAAGCGCATAGAAATTTTAGCAAAAGCTTTAGAAGCAATGACGGTTTTGGCACCTTCGCCGGTATAACCACCCCATATGCCATTGACGTCTAGCGTTGGACGAATAGAGCCGCGCTCCATGGTGCTGTATCCTTTTTCGCCATGTGTAGCGCGGATATCCAAGGCCTCGCAATAGGCTTGCTCAGAAAATGGTGCTTTTGCCATTTCGGCGCGGTCTTCAGTAGAAAGTTCTACCACTTTATCGTAAAAACCAGGTATGGTGATGCGCATGTTGTCGTCGTGCAGACTCGCGATCATCTGAGTGAGCGTATTGATCGGATTAGCAACACAACCACCGTAAAGACCTGAGTGGAGGTCGCGGTTGGGGCCTGTTACTTCTACTTCTACATAGCTGAGCCCTCTCAAGCCGGTGGTAATAGAAGGGGTGTCGTTGGCCAACATGCCAGTGTCTGAAACTAGAATGATGTCCGCTTTCAATTTGGTTTTGTTTTCGCGAACAAAAATGGCCAAGTTCGGGCTGCCAACTTCTTCTTCACCTTCGATCATGAGCTTAAGGTTGCAAGGGAGTTCTTGAGTTTGAAGCATGGCTTCTACGGCTTTCACGTGCATGAAAAACTGACCTTTGTCGTCGCAAGCACCGCGTGCAAAAATAGCGCCCTCTGGATGAATGGGTGTTTGTTTGATGACGGGTTCAAATGCTGGTGTGTGCCATAGTTCAAGCGGGTCAGCAGGCTGAACATCGTAGTGACCATAAACTAAAATGGTTGGCAATGCAGCGTCTATGATTTTTTCTGCATAGACAATTGGGTGCCCTGCCGTTGGTATCACCTCTACCGCATCCAGGCCAATGTCTTTTAAATGCGCGGCTAAATGGGTGGCACAAGCAGCAACATCTTGCTGATAAGAGGGGTCGGCAGATACAGAAGGAATGCGCAAAAGCGCAAATAATTCAGCAACAAATCTGTCTTTGTGCTGGCCAATAAATTGTTGTGTTTTTTCCATAATCATTCTATACCTCAAAGTTGCGAAAAATCGTGGTGTTTTGCTGCGTCAGAGTTTATATTAATTTTGTAATGCAACTATATTGTCAATTTTGACGTCTAAACGGCAACTTGCGCATATGAAACATTTATTACACTTCGCTTTTATCTTTGCATTTGGATCTGTTTTTGGACAATCCATTGGCGTATCCACTACCCAAACCCCACAACAATTAGTAGACAACGTCTTGTTGGGCTTTGGTGTAACGGCTTTCAATGTTACTATCAATGGCAACCCTGCCTTGGCCAATACCGCACAATCTAATGTGGGGTACTTTACCAACACAAACCCGTCATTTCCTATCAATAACGGCCTGATCCTCACAACAGGAAATGCATCAGCTGCTGTTGGCCCAAATAACAGCACGAGTTTTACACTCAACAACCCTGCAACAAGTTCCGTAAGCACAGACCCACATCTCAACGATATTGCTGCAGGTAATGTAACAAATGGCGTTGTGCTCGAGTTCGACTTTATTCCTTCCGGAGACACCTTGGTTTTCAATTACATGTTTGGTTCAGATGAATATCCTGAGTTTTCTCCCTCTTCTTTTAACGATGCCTTTGGTCTTTTCTTATGGGGCCCAGGAATTACAGGTCCATATGCATTAGCAGGGTATCCGAATGGCGGTACCAACATCGCTACCATCCCCGGGGGTATTCCAGTAACTATCAATAATGTGGGCGATGTTTCGAATACACAATACTACGTATTTAACGAAGCTGCATCAACTTTGACTTACGGCGATGCCATTCAGTACGACGGTACAACTGTACTGCTCACAGCGGCAGCAAGTGTTCAGTGTAACCAACTCTATCACATCAAATTAGCCATTTCTAACGTAGGTGACCAATCTTACGATTCTGGTGTGTTCTTAGAAGCTGGCTCATTTAGCTCCGCAGCTGTAGACGTTGCTGTTGCAACGGTTTCTGGCGACACCACAATTATTGAGGGTTGTACTTACGCTGATTTCATCTTTACCCGCCCCGCAGGACAAGTCAACGACACGCTCATTATCAATTATACGATCGGTGGCGTTGCTCAACAAGGTATTGACTACAACACACTTCCAAACCCCATTACATTTTTACCAGGAGAAGACACCGTTATCATCAACCTTACACCAACACAAGACGGGATCAACGAAGGATTTGAGTCCGTGGTTATTACCGTACAGCTCATCAACCCATGTGGAGACACCATTACCTCATCTGGAACCATTTACATTGGAGAAGGTCCGATCATCAACATTGTCGGCAATAACCCCACCGTCTATTGTGCTTCCGACAGCGTTTGGCTCACGGCAAGCGCCTCGGGCGGATACGCTCCTTATGACTACGAATGGGAAAATTTAGCCGGAGCTAATCTCGGTACCAACGACTCCATATCTGTCGGAATTGGCCAAAACGGAACCATGTTCTATTTAGTAACAGCAACTGACAACTGTAACTTCACCCAAACCGATACCGTTACCATTACCATGAATCAAACATTGGCTATCGACACCATTTACGTCGGGCCGTCTACCTGTGTGCCAACGGGTTTTGTATCAGTACAAGCTTCAGGTACACAAGGCGTACCACAATACAACTGGACAGGCCCTGGGCCAAATGGCTTCATCGATGCTTCTGTGTGGCAAAACATTCCATCTGGTTGGTATTACATTACCATCGAAGACAACGTTTGTACAGTTAGTGACAGCGCCTTTGTCGATGTACTCGATCCGCCGGTTGCAGAATTTAGCGCAAGTGTAACAACAGGCTGTGCCCCACTTAGCGTGACCTTCACGAACACGAGTCAGAACGCGAGCGCATTCAGCTGGAACTTCGGTGACGGCCAAACTGGCAGCAGCAACGACCTAAGCGCACAAAACCATGTATTCGACGTGCCTTTCGGTACTTACACCGTAACACTCACCGCCAACCAAGGGCCGCAGTGTTCCGATATCGCAACCATTACCATTCAAGTTGACGTCTGTGGTTGTACTAATCCACTTGGCACCAACTACAACCCATTAGCCAACGTCGACGACGGCTCTTGTGTATACCCAACTGGTTGTACAGACCCGCTCGCACTCAACTACGATCCGAATGCACTCATTGACGACGGTAGTTGTGAGTACGCGCGCCCTGAAGTAATTGCACCTAATGTTTTCAGTCCAAATGCAGACAACAACAATGAAAGTTTCTATTTAGACACTAAAAATGTCATTTCCTTACAACTCATCATCCTCAACCGTTGGGGCAATGTGTTGTTCGACGCAACTTCTGTAGACCTCATCAATAACAACCCAGCTTGGGATGGCAAAATCAATGGTTCGCCTGCAAGCGAAGGTGTATATTTCTACAAATATGTTGGAGCTGGCTTAAACAACCAAGAGGTAACAGGTCACGGCTTCTTGCATTTGGTTGATAAGAAATAAGCGGAGGGTTACACTTCATGAAAGCTGTATTCTTGCGCTACGTATTACCCGCTTTTGTGGGAGTAGTTGCAATTTCAATCGGCGCGTATTTTTATACTTTACCTCGCGTTGCTAAAGGCGACAAACAATATGGTGGTGTTTTAAACATTAGTTCAAAAAGTGACAACATCACACTTTTTCCGCTCGCAGATAACACGCTAGAACACCACCGCGTTCAACAACTCATTTTTGAGCCCTTGCTCAAACCCAGTAAAAGCAACCGTGGTTGGAGATATTGTTTAGCCAATAAAATAGCTTTCGATTCAACGCGTCAAAAGCTCCTCATTCATCTGCGCAAAAATGTGCATTTCTCAGACAACGATTGTTTTCGATTTCGTTCTTCAGAACTCAGCGCTGAAGATGTGGCCTTTAGCCTTAGCCTAGCTTGTTCAAAGCAAGCAAACCTCGAACAAGACCTCATTTTACCCGAGTTAATCTCAGGGGGGACAGCATTTTATAAAGCAGGGTTAGACCCACTTAAAAGAAGTGTGCACGGCATCCGCGTTGTTGACAATTACACCTTAGAACTTAGTTTAACCGGCGCGTACAACCATTTTTTAAATGTCCTTTCCAGCCCTAGTCTAGGTATTTTAAGCAAACATGCTGCGAACTATTATGGCAATAACATTAAGGCCAACCCCGTCGGAACGGGTCCGTTTATGTTGGCAAAACACGAAGCAAAACGATATACCTTTGAGCGCAATGATAATTATTGGCGCTATGATCGGTATGGAAATCAGCTGCCGTACATTGATTTAGTAGAATTGCGCTGTGGAATTCAAGGTCAAAGTGCGCATCAGCTATTTTTAAATAACCAACTCGATTTGCTTTATGATTTGCCAATTGACGATCTAGGAGGTGCTTTCGGCACGCTAATGGATGCTAAATCAGGGAAAAACCCTCTTCACGAAGTCTACATAAAAAGTGCAGCTACAGTTCATTTTATTCTATTCAATTGCACTTCGCCGCCTTTCAACCAATTAGCCGTTAGGAGGGCATTTGCATTGGCTATTGATGCAAATACAATTTGTAACGAAGTTTTAATGGGTGAAGGGCGCGAACTCAACAACCAATTTATCCCGACTACGGCTAGAAATAAAAATCCGCTTGTTCGTTTAGACAGCAGGCCTATGACTGCTAGAATTCTAGAGGCGAAAACGCTTCTCAGTAAAGAAGGTTATGCCTCAATGCGTGCCTTCCCTCCAATAGTTTTTTACGCGGGCAGTAAGAAAAACACGCTGGGTTACAAATGGTCAAAAGCAGTGGCTCAAATGCTTCAACAGCGTCTTGGAGTTCAGGTTATCTTAAAAGAACAAAGGGCGCCCTTAAAAATGAGCGGTACCTGCATGTGGCGCACCGGGTGGGTGGGTGATTATCCTGGGGCAGAATCGTATTTAAGGCTCTTTTACAGCCACGCTCAAAATCCTTTACATTTTAAAAATGCAATTGTTGACTCCCTTTATCTTTCCTCGGTTTTTGCTAAAAATATCAACAGGAGAAATTGGGCTCAAGAACGTTGTGAAAAGGCAATAATAGATTTACAGGCCTTGATACCTATTTATACCGAAGACTTTATTGTGCTCAAACAACTCCGCATTCGTAACTTTAAGTTAGATGACTCGGGCTTGCTAGACTACGCCAAGTTGTTTATAAAGGAACTCGACTAAGATTAAATTTCACTAGAGGCTATCCTCTACCCACGCCTTGCCCCATTGCTCGCACTCCTCGCTTGTCCAGAGTGAAGGATAAAAAATGCGCTTTTGGAACCGAGGTGGTAAATATTTTTGCCAATTGGTGCCGCCAGTAGCTGCAACATCTTTGTCTTGTCGGGCTAAATAACGTACAGCTGATTTGTAATGTGCAAGTGGCCAATTGATATTCACGTTGGTGTCGTTTTGACGCAGCGCATCTTGCACAAGTTGGTCAGCTTGGTCTTCTTTGCTCAAACGCAAATACACTTGCCATAAATTTTTGTCCTTGCAGCGATTACCAAGCGCAATAAACTGGTCTTTGTATTTTTCTTCGAACTGAATGAGTGTAAGGGTTTTTTTACCGGTAGCAATTTCTGTAGCGCCTGCCTTCCAATAGATATGTTCAAACAACTGCGCAATGTCTGTTTGATTGCGCAGTGCCTCGCGCTCGTCTTTAGCTACTAGATTGATGAAATCTGTGCTGAATATTTCGATTTCTCGATATTGAGCCGACTGGAACCCTGAAGCGGGTAGCAAGCTCATACGGAATTTCAAAAACTCTTCTCTGTCCATTCCATTGATCATGATTTCAAAGCTTTTGATCAAAGCGTCAAAATAACGGTTGATGCGGTTTACGCGGTCTATAAAATGACCCTTCGTTGGTGTGGCAATTTTTCCAAGGGCTTCGAACTCGCGCAGCGCAAGTTTAAAGTAGAGTTCCGTGATTTGGTGATACATAATAAATACCACCTCATCGGGGAAAGCTGTTTTGGGTTTTTGTAAACTCAATAGCGTATCGAGTTCTATGTAGTCCCAGTAGGTAGTCACCTCGGCATATAAAAGGCCTTCTAAATAAGCATTGAAGTCTTCTCCTAACGCGGCGTACTTTTCATTTAGTTGGCTGAGTTTCTCTTTGAGTTCGGGTGTGATTTCCATCTTTATATTGCTTGAATTGCTGCTTCGAAATTAAACAAAATTTAAGTGCTCAAAGAATTTTTACTTTTGTAGTACAATAGAAAACTGATGATCAACTACAATCCCAAAAACTGGCTCAACTTTATTTTTTCTTTTCATAAAAGCGACACCGTTCGCATGATGTGGAAAGAACTCGTTTACATCAGTTTGCTTTCTGTCATTATTGCTTACGTTGAAATCACGTTTTTTCCAGAAGCCTCTTTTTTAAAAAACTTGACCACCGTTTATTCTCTACTCGGTTTTGTAATATCACTCTTGTTAGTGTTTCGCACCAACACAGCCTATGACCGTTGGTGGGAAGGCAGAAAAGCTTGGGGCGCTTTTGTAAACGACACCAGAAGTTTGAGTTCCAAATTAAGCGCCGTTGCATTAACCGCTGAAGAAAGAAGTGCATTTACGAGACTCATTCCTCTATTTGTTATTGCCACCAAACAACATTTACGCAATCAAGACTTGAAAGAGGAGGTCTCTGCGGGTCACGATTTAGAAGGATTAGATCTAAGCGGCCATCAGCCTTTGAGGATCATCCAATTATTGCGCGTTGAAATCGAAAAATTACTTCATAAAGAAACCATACACAAAGAGTCTTGGCTCGCGCTCAATCGGGACCTAGATTCACTAATTAACTCGTTAGGCGTCTGTGAGCGGATTAAAAACACACCAATCCCTTTTTCTTACAGCTTATTTATCAAGAAATTCATTTTTATTTATGTCGTCACAATGCCGTTGGCGTTTGTGCCGTTGTTTGGTTACTTATCTGCATTTATATCAACATTTGTGTTTTATGCCTTGGTGAGCATGGAGTTGCTGGCCGAAGAAATTGAAGACCCGTTTGGATCAGACCAAAACGATTTGCCAACAGATCAGCTCTGCTTAACCATTCAGAATAACTGCCAACAAATATTTGGGGCATAAAAAAAGCGCCTTTAGGGCGCTTTCGGAATAATGAGTGGTCTTTATTTGGTTTCTTCGTCAAAAATGCGTTTTGGGCGCAATTGTTCGAACAAACCTAACGTAAGCCAATAAGGAAGGATAAATCCTAGTAAAAAGAATAACATCCAAAAGGCCATTCCGCCAATTAAAAGAAACATTACAATACCGAAAGTGCTCATCTTCTATTATTTTTGCAGTTGAATACAGTCCAAAATTACATAAATTAATTCATAAACACCAAAAAATGGAATTTCGCATCGAAAAAGATACCATGGGCGAGGTAAAAGTACCCGCTCAACGCTACTGGGGAGCACAAACCGAACGTTCGCGCAACAACTTTAAAATTGGCCCAGAAGGCTCGATGCCTATTGAAGTGATCCACGCTTTTGCTTACCTCAAAAAAGCAGCCGCGCACGCCAATCACGAACTTGGTGTATTAGCGCAAGAGAAAAGAGACCTCATCTCCAAGGTGTGTGATGAAATATTAACCGGACAACACGATGCCGAATTTCCTTTAGTGATCTGGCAAACCGGTTCGGGCACACAATC
>CANHSA010000071.1 GCA_947463345.1 Flavobacteriales bacterium | reverse complement strand
GCGCTTGTAAAGTTAAGCCAAATAAGAATTAGTGAACGAACTCATTTCAAAAACATGTCTGATCTGACAGTATCTCCTTTGGTAGATTCATCCTTGAATCCCATTCTTCAACCCATGCACGCCATGGGACACGAACACATCCTATTTTGCAACGACAAAGCAACTGGCCTCAAAGCCATCATTGCTGTTCACAATACAGTGCTCGGTCCAGCACTTGGCGGCACCCGCATGTGGATGTATCAAAATGAACAAGAAGCACTCACCGACGTATTGCGTTTGTCTCGTGGCATGACCTACAAAAATGCCATTTCTCAGCTCAATTTGGGTGGAGGAAAGGCAGTCATTATCGGCGATGCCAAATCCATGAAGTCAGAGGCTTTATTCAGACGTTTTGGGCAGTTCGTCAATACTTTGGCAGGCTCTTACATTACTGCAGAAGACGTAGGCATTTCTCCAGAAGATATGGTGCATGTCAGTAAAGAAACCAAACATGTCGTTGGTTTGCCGGGTAAAAGTGGCGATCCATCTCCAGTAACGGCCTTTGGTGTGTACATGGGCATGAAAGCAGCTGCCAAGCACCAGTTTGGTTCGGATTCACTCGTTGGTAAAAAAGTAGCAGTACAAGGTATCGGCCATGTTGGCGCTTATTTGGTAGAGCATCTGGTTGCCGAAGGAGCGCTAGTTACCATCACTGACATCAACGAAGCGGCACTGCAACAATTGAGTGCCAAACACGGCGTTGCAGTAGTTGCTGCCGACAAAATCTACGACGTAGACATGGACATCTATGCGCCTTGTGCTTTAGGTGCAACTGTCAACGACGATACCCTAACGCGCCTAAACTGTAGCGTCATTGCTGGGGCTGCCAACAACCAATTGAAAGAAGAAGCCAAGCATGGTCAAATCCTTATGCAAAAAGGCATCATTTACGCACCAGACTTCGCACTCAATGCAGGAGGTGTCATCAATTGTTTCTCAGAAGTAGAAGGTTTGTCTTTGGAATGGGCCAAGCAAAAAGCGGAAGAAATCTACACTACCATAGACAACATTCTTACACGTTCTCAACAAGCGGGCATCCCGAGTTACCAAGTTGCCAATCAAATGGCAGAAGAGCGCATACGCACCAAAGGAAGCCTTAATATTTAATATGCTCAATAGACGACACCTTCGCATCAAGGTACTTCAAGTACTTTACGCCTTTTTTCAAGGACATGAAAACGATGCGCATAAAGTGGAAAAAGAATTACTGCTTTCCATCGAACGCATGTACGACATGTACCTGTATTTGCTGATTGCACTCCCTGAACTACAGCGCGCGGCCCAAAACCGCCAGGCTGAGCTCAAAAAGAAAATGCGCCCGAGCGAGGAAGACCTCCATCCGAACATGAAGTTTGTCGATAATCAACTCATCACAGAATTGTCTGCACATGCGGGGTTGTACAAATTGGCCGAGCAACGCAAAGTGAATTGGTTAGGCGCTGAAAATCAAGAAATGTTCAAGAAAATGTACATGCATTTACTCGACACCGAATTGTATTTTGAGCACATGAACAACGGGGCAGAGGGCACCGAAGAAGACATAACCTTTGCGATTCAGGTTTTCAAGCAAGAAGTCGCAAACGCCTCTTGGTTGCAGCACTTTTTTGACGAAACTTCAATTTATTGGTCTGACGACCTCGATTTGTGTGCATCAATGGCGCTCAAAACACTCAAAACCTGGAAGCCGGGTCAGCAAATAGAAGTTATGCCGCTCTACAAGGCAGACGACGACGAAAAAGAATTTGTGCTCACGCTTTTGCACCAAACCATCAAAAACGACACCCAGCACGAAAGCGACATCCTCGCACTCGCAGACAACTGGGAGCTCGACCGCATTGCCAAAATGGACATGCTCCTCTTGAAAATGGGCCTCACCGAATTGCAGTTTTGCCAAAGTATTCCAACAAAGGTAACGCTCAACGAATACATCGAAATCTCGAAATTTTACAGCACACCCAAAAGCAATGTGTTCATCAATGGGATCCTAGACAAAGCGATTGCCAAACTCACCCAAGAAAAACGCATTCAAAAAATAGGGCGCGGCCTTTTAAATTAATCCTATGAAAACGCTTTTCACTTTATTGGTCTCCATCCTGTTTTTAAGTGCTTGCAACGACTCTTCAGAAGTAGAGGTTGGCGCACAAACCACCATGGTTTTCAAAAGCACCGTGTTTAATGCCGGAACCGTTTACAAGGGCGAAGTCATTAAAGCTGTTTTTGAGGTCGAAAACACCGGCGATCATCCTTTGGTTTTTGGCGAGGTTCGCCCGTCTTGCTCTTGCACAGTAGCTTCAGCGCCCAAAAAACCATTGCTACCAGGCAAAAAAACGAAAATTGTAGCTGAGGTCAATACCGACGAGCTTCATACCAAACGCATTCACAAGGCAGTGACGGTCATGACCAATACTTCGCCAAATATTACCGTCCTTCAAATAAAGGGAAGAATAAAATAAGTACATTTGTAACCTAACAAAAATAAAGAACATGGCAGGAGGAGCAAATCAGTTGGTAATGATCGTTTTAATGATCGGCGTATTTTACTTTTTCATGATCCGTCCGCAAATGAAAAAGCAAAAGGAGCTCAAAAAGTTCAGAGAAGGTCTTAAAGCTGGCGATAAAATCGTCACCATCGGCGGTATCCACGGCAAAATCCTCGAAATTGCCGACACCACTGTTCTTATCCAGTCAGAAGGCACCAAATTACGCCTCGAAAAATCAGCGGTTTCTTCTGCAATGGAAGACACCCTACAAGCAAAATAATTAAATGGGGATGTAGCTCAGTTGGCTAGAGCGCTTGACTGGCAGTCAAGAGGTCGTGGGTTCGAATCCCATCTTCTCCACTGGAAGATTGTCCAAAACAGTCTAAAGCGTGTAAATCAAGTATTTACACGCTTTTTTGTTTTTAAAAACAGTCTAGTAAAGTCTAGGGTTGTAGAGCAGCTTGGTTTCTTAGCTGGTTTCCTTTTTGAAACTGAAAAAAGGAAACCAAGCAGTTAGAAGGCTTGCATTTAAAACCTCATTTCTTAAGCCATTTTAAAAATGAAAACAATCCTAAGAAACCTACAATAAAAACTGAGCAAGAGGTGTAAAGAGCGGCATCTCTAAGCCGATAATTGTCTGAGTGAGGTCGTATTTCTTCAATTAATATCTGGAAATAAAATACGCCTCCCAATATGAATAGAATTATACTCAGCATTAAAAAAACAATAATTAAATTTTTCATTCTCAATAATATTAAAATTGCCCCGACTCTTATTCATGGGGTTTCGTCTAAGCTTTAGGTGTTGTAAAAGGTTTTAGTTTAAAAAACATATTCAAAATGCCTAGCATAAAACCTGTACAAGTAGCTGTGAACAACGCCTTCAGAATTAATTGGGTCAAGGCTTCTTTTTTAGAGAAATCCAGGTCGAATAAGCCATAAACTATGGTGCCAACAAAAAGTCCGGCAGAGGTAGTTAAAAAGGTTATTTTGAAGTAATAAAGACGATTCATATTTGCAAAATTAGTTGATCGATATTTTTGAACTAAATAAAATGCTATTTCCCTCACTCAACTCTGCAATATAAATACCGCTTGGTAAATGACTACGGTATAATATGATTTCATTTCCATTGATATTTTTTATTTCTTGGACCTCTTGACCTAATATATCGTACAAAATTAAACGCGCATCGTTTACTGATCTGTTCAATTTAATGTTTGTTTGGTTTGAAAACGGCATAGGATAAATTGAAATTAAATCTTTTGTTTCTTCTTTATTGATTTGATTTAATTTACCAGGTGTAAATTGCCAAAAGTCAGATTCATAAGGATTCGTTATCCCGATTCCAACATAAGCCTTGGAACCAATAACAAAAGAACTCCCATCAAGTCTTTCAGCACCCCCAAAATCAATCAATTGTGTCCATGAGTCAGTTGCAGGATTGTATTCCCAAAAATCTTTTGTATTGACGAGGTTTGTTGTCCCTGAGCATATGTATCCTTTATTTCCTATTGAAAAACCGACAGCACCTGCTCTTACGCCGCCACTAAAATCAGCTTTTTGCGTCCAAGTATCATTGATAGGATTGTATTCCCAAAAATCCATGAAAATCCCATTTGAAAAGGAATCGCCAGTGCCCACATATCCTTTACCACCGATGCTAAATGCTATTGCACGTCTTCTAGCAATGCCACCAATGTTAGCTTTTTGTGTCCAGGTATCGGTTGAAGGGCAATATGCCCACAGATCGTTCATTGAATTCGTGCCCTTTTCTCCAGTTCCAATATATGCAGTATCTCCGATCACAAAGGCTACTGCATTATCTCTTTGCATTCCTGGGCAATTTGCTTTTTGAGTCCAGGTATCCGTAACAGGGTTGTATTCAAACAATTCGTTTTTAAATTGACCATTCCCAACGTAGCCGCCGAATAAATACCCCTTACCATTTACGGAAAAACCTACAGCATCATGTCTCCCTTGACCGATGAAATTTGCTTTTTCTAGCCATGTATCTGTACTTGAATCATATTCCCAGGTTACGTTTGAATACGGAGTCGTAAACAAATTATTTCCGGTAACAATATATCCTTTTGTGCCAATTGAAAAAGATACAGCATTATTATGGATGCTCGGAAAATCAGCTTTTTGGGTCCACACACCTTGTCCAAAAAGAAGCGTGATAGGTTGAAGCAATAAAAATGGCAGTAATATTAGTTTAAATACGCTCATCAGGTCACAATTTAAGTATGGGTATTTTGGTTTAGCGCATTGTCGTTAATTTAGCGCTCATGAAGCGGTAAACTGCTTGAAATTAATGAATTAAATTTAATGTAAAAATACTTGTCGAAAAAATCTATTAAATTTGGTTTTAGGCCCCTCACCACTATGAATTATAAAGTCCTTCTATTTTTATTTTGCCTGTTAACTTATTCTAAGGAAGTTACTGCACAAAATTTAGAATGGGCAAAAGCGCTTACGGGGCAAGGCCAATCTAACATAGAAAATCTTAGCGAAGGTGCTTCCACTTGTTATGGCCTCGTAGTTGATGAAGATGAAAATGTATACATCACTGGAATTTGCAATGACTCTGTTGATTTTGATCCGGGGCCAGGAACCTCATTCGTAGTAGCCGGACAAAGAGATATCTATTTGGCAAAGTACTCACCAGAGGGAAATTTGGTTTGGAAATTTGTATTAATTAGCCAATCCATGAATCATGTGAATGGTATAAAGTTGGATGATTCCGGAAACATCTTGATCATTGGAAGTATGGAAGGAGCTGTAGATTTTGATCCGAGTTCAGCAACTGAATTAGTGCAAGTTCCTTCTGGAATGGCCAACAAGATGTTTATTGCTAAATACGATTTGAATGGCAATTTTCTTTGGGTAAAAGCGGTTGGTGGCGCATCTGCTACTTTTGGAAGCGATTTGGAAACAGATGAGAATGGAGAAATTTATGTGACAGGATCGTATTATCAATCATTGGATATTGACCCGAGTAGCAATGAAAACATCCTTACGAGTACAGGTCTGGCTTTGTTTTTTTCGAAGTATACTGAAAACGGAGACCTTCTATGGGCTCAAAATATCCCAAATTGCACAAACTTGGGTGAGGCAACAGATATTGATTTGTCGGCTGATGGTGATATTTATATTTCTGGTTTTTTTGGAAATTCACTTGATTTTGATGCGGGTACCGAAATATACAACCTTGTTGCAACTACTGCAACGGATAGATATTTTGCGAAGTACAATAACGATGGGGAATTTATTTGGGCGAATAGAATTGATGTCAATGCCCATTTTGCTTTGGAATCTGACAGAAGCATAGAAATGGCGTTAGACGAGCAGGAGAACCTATTTATAACTGGAGATTTTAAGGGGAGTGTTGATTTCAACGCTGGGGCAGGGGTTTTTCAGTTAACCGCTTCTGCCGGAGATTATTCAACCTACATCTGTAAATATGACTCGAATGGACTTTTCCTTTGGGCTAAAATGATTACCAACGGATTTTGTGTCGCCAATGACATTGAATTAGATTGTGCAGGCAATATCAATCTGACTGGTGTTTTAGGTCATGCAGATTTTGACACCGGCCCCGGAACTTATTTACTTCAAAGTTCTGCACCCTCAGCATTCATGAACTTTTTTGCTCAGTATGATGTTCAAGGCAATTTTAATTGGGCCAAGCGCATTGGGAACAATGGTTATGGGAGTGGAACTATTCAATCTGGCATTCATGTTAAAAATGGTTCGCATTATATTTTCGGTGCATTTAAACAGTCAGGAGATTTTGATCCAGATGATAACAAGGAATATTGGTTAACTATGGGCGGAATTGGTTGGAATTCATACTTCGCTAAATATTCAGGAGATTGGGCAAATACATACACCGAGCTAAAGATCTGCGATGCCGATACAGCTGTATTAGTTGCAACCGTTGCAGCAACAAATTACCTTTGGCAAGATGGCTCAATGGACTCGTTATTTTGGGCGCTTGACTCAGGAGAATACTGGGTTTCTTCGACTTCCGGGAAATGCTCAAAAACGGATGTTTTTTCGGTAAATATGATAGAATGTGGAGCATCAATAATTTCAATGCCAAATGTTTTTACACCCAATGGTGATGGCGTTAATGACGTGTATTTACCGATTGAAACATACAATCTCAAGAATTATTCAATTGTAATACTCAATCGTTGGGGCACTGTTGTGTTTGAGGAAAAAAACAAAAACATAGGATGGGATGGTACTTCAGCAGGAAAAAATTGTACCGAAGGAACCTATTTTTGGATGGTGAGGTATACGGATGACCAGCTTTTAGATCATCAAATAAATGGATTTTTAAACTTGTCGAAGTAGCTTGATTTTTTACCTCCTTTTCAATACAACTCATTTGTGTATTGTTCGAAATTGACAAGATCTGGCAATGGATTCAATTTTATGATTTTTTCAACTCGTTCTTTAGGTTTATCAGTGCTATAATAATCAAGAGTTTCAATTCGTGAGCCTGTTGATAAATTATAATCCACTAGATACATTTTGCCTAGTCCGTCTGAATTAACGTAGGTATAGCCAATGAGTTCAAACTTATTGTTTTGGTATCTAAATTTGTGTTCAAAATGACCGCGAATTAAACCGGTTTCGATCCACAGTACACCATTATATATGCTTAGTTTACCGAACCCGTTACCCCAAGTATGCTGCATTCTACCATTTGGGAACTGTGGTTGAATGGCCTTATCGGTACTTACGATCAGTTTTTTATCGCCATTTTTTTGTGTAAAGAAAATTTCTAATCTATATGGTGCAAATTCATTCATTGTATCTTGAGTCACCATTGCAATATCCATGACCCCATCATTATTCAAATCGCCATAGGCAATAGAAACCAAGTTATGAAAGGACAACTCCATTTGATCAGTTTGAGAAAAGATTGTAAAAGGAGAGAGGAGTAAAAAGAATAAAAGTCTCATATCAATTTTTTATAATAACTATCTGTTCTGATTTTTAGTGGAATTGTCAATTTTATACCAATTACACTCAATCTCTTCGTAGTAAAAAGTTTCAATTAAGTTTAGTCCTATTTTTTGAAGAATTTTATTCGAGCCAATATTTTTGCAATCGGCAGCAGCATATACTTCTTCCGCGTTTAATATGGTAAAAGCGTAGTCTAGTGCTGCTATTGCAGTTTCTGTCGCAATCCCTTGTCCCCAATATTTTCTTATAATTCGGTAGCCAAGGTCATAATAGTTGATGTGATTATTTGTCAAATCGGTAACAAATTTTAGACCGGTCCAACCAATAAACGCATTCGTTTTTTTATCAATGATGGCCCATCTTCCAATTCCATTGTCTTTATATTGTTGTCGGATGAAATTTATTACATCGATAATTTGTTTTCTGTCACTTACAGGATTGTTGCCTAAATATTGATGAACTTCTGGGTCAGAGTCAAGTTCATAAAGTCCTTCGATATCAGTTGGAAGTATTTCTCTTAAAATAAACCTATCTGTCTCTGCGCATATTTTCATTTCTGATTTGCTTGTCATTTTTAAAGAATTAGCCTTGGTATTCACCGCAAACATACATGTTCTACCTCTAATTTTTTAATTTTACTCAAACTGATACACATGCAGTATTTATCGATGCTTCTACCGTTGAAGATTTATAATATCAAAGATTATTTAAATTAATATGCAACTCACCAAACTCAACGCAGACAGCTCCTGGATGTTTCATTTCGATGGGCTTCATATACTTGTAGATCCTTGGTTTACGGCTTCGCAGGTAGATTTCCATCCGTTGTTCAGTCGGCAGTTTCACCAGAGTCCGCAACCAGCTGTTGGGGAGCTGCAGCAGCCCGATTACATTTTTATATCGCATCCGTTTACCGATCATTGCAACAAAGAAACACTCTTGCAGTTTGACAAAAATACCCCTCTAATTGCCTTGCCGAGCATCTTGAAGAAAATTAGAAAATGGGATCATTTTCATAAGTTAATGACATTGGAAGAAGTACCGTTTACTTTACAAGTTTTACAAACCAAAAATGCGCTGGTGCATAAAGCCTATTTGATCGAGAGTTTACAAAATAAGATTGTTTATGCGCCGCACGGGGCTCAGCTGAAAAAAGATATCAATTTGAAGATTGACGCCGTCATCACCACCACACTTCAGTATCAATTGCCATTTTTCTTGGGCGGGACCATCAATATGGGCATCGGAAAGGCGCTGCAATTGCAAAAACAACTTAACGCCAAACTTTTAATTGACACGCACAATGAAGATAAGAAAGGGGAGGGTTTGGTGTCGCTTTTTGCCAAGCGGAAGTTCTACACAGACAGTGCGGTATTGAATTTGAAAATAGGAGAGCTTGTTGACTTGAATTAAAAGGCAACACTTTTGTCATTGCTGCATTACCAACCAGCTCCCATCGGCCAGTGTTACGTAAAGTTGCCCGTTTGAAAATGTCATGCTAAGTGCGTTTACATTCGAAATTTTCTTCCAGGTTTTGCCACCGTTTTTACTGACATCAATGCCGTTCGTGCCGCAAGCAAAATACTTATTTTCGGCGTAAATCACGCAGGAACGGTAGCCAGAAGGGCCTTGCTTTGGCGCTTTCCAGGTGAGGCCGCCATCTTTGGAATAAAAACAGGTGTTTTGCGCGTTGTTTGCTTCTAAATAAGACCCTCCGACGGTCATGATTTCTGCTTCGTTTTTAATAGCCATGGCGTAGGGGCCACAAGTTGGGCAAGACGGATAGGGGAGTTTGCTGGTGCTCCAGTTGGCACCTTGATCAGTAGAAGAAATAAATCTCGATACCAGGCCTCCCGATACAAAGTAAAAGTTCCCATTGTAGATTTGGTTGGTTTGCCCGCTCGCTGCGTAGGCTGCTTCACCTTCACTAGCGCTCACTTTTTGGGGTGTGGCTTGCCAATGCAGCCCGCCGTCTGTAGAGCGAAAAGTACTGAAGTAGCCATTTATGGGGTCGCCGATCAGAAAAACCAAATTATCTTGCGCGCAGATCCCATCTAAAAAAAGGTCGCTTCTTTTTCCCAATGGATAAATGATCGTGTCAATTTGAAGGGATTTATCGAGTAAAACAAGGCCGCTGGAGTCATGACTTTGCAGGGCAATGAAACCGT
>CANHSA010000070.1 GCA_947463345.1 Flavobacteriales bacterium | reverse complement strand
TTTGGGTGTCTATAGCAGCACGGTCCACCTCTTCCCATTTCGAACAGAGAAGTTAAGCCTGCTTGCGCTGATGGTACTGCGGTTTTGATCGTGGGAGAGTAAGTCGATGCCGATTTTAAAAGCCTCACAGTAATGTGGGGCTTTTTTTTGTGCCATAATTTTAGATTTCTTTCTTATAAAAATACCCCTCACAAATGTGAAGGGTAGTCATGAAGAAAGCAAAATAAAATTTAAGAACCTATTGGCCTTTACCAATTGCAAATATCGTTGGAATTTTAGCGAGATCATATGCCTTTTCTCTCCAGTCCAGAACGGTCATCGTTCTAATTGATTCTGAAGGAAGCGTAAGATTGGATGCGATGCATAATTCTGTAAGATCACCGACTTCATTGAGTAGATCTTCTAATACATTCATGTTTCTAAATGGCGTATCCATAAAAAGATGCGTGGTTCCATTTCTTTTGGTATCCATTTCAAAATCGCGCAATTTTTTAATGCGCTCTTTGCGTTCCTTTGGTAAATATCCGTGAAAAGTGAATTGTTGGCCATTGAAGCCACTGCCTATGAGGGCCAATAAAATGGATGATGGACCAACAAGTGGCTTGACTTGTATAGATTGCGAATGTGCCAAATGTACAAGAGCCGCTCCAGGATCTGCAATTCCTGGGCAACCAGCTTCAGAAATGATACCGACGTCAATCCCTTTAATGAGAAACATCAAGAGGTCCATGAGTTCGGACTCTTTTGTATTTTTATTAACGATCCTAAAAGTACAGTCGTCTATCGGGAAATTTCGGTCCATTTTGCGCAGTAAACGGCGTGCACTTTTGATTTCTTCAACGGCAAAAACACGTAGTTGGATGGCCTGTTGGATTACTTCTTGAGGAATGATATCAGCAGTGCTTTCACCACCTAAAGTATTGGGAATCAGTAATAAACTCCCTTTTTGTTTAATGCTCATTTATTAATTTTTGTATAAGTGCATCTGTAGCTTTATCTACGAGTTGATAGACTTCTTCAAAGTCTTTTAAAGAACCGTAATATGGATCTGGAACAGCTGCTTTTTGATTGGGGTATAAGTAATCAAGAAAGTATTCGACCTTTTGGCGCTCAGTGTCATGTTGTGCGAGCTTGGTTACATCGTTGTAGTTGGATTGATCCATGACAAGGATGTGGTCGAAATTTTGAAAATCTTTGCTGGTAAATTGACGCGCGCGTAAAAAATCTAAGGAAGTACCGTGTTTGGCTGCAGTTTGAATCATGCGAAGATCCGGCGCTTTACCAATATGGTAATTGGCAGTGCCAGCAGAATCTACGGTTAGGTCGAGGTTTTGCTCCTTTATTTTGCGCAGTAGTAAGCCGTCAGCAAGTGGTGAGCGGCAAATATTGCCTAAGCAAACCATGAGTATGCGCTTGGCCAAGTGCTTGTTATTGGATGGTCAGTTTCTTCTCGAGTTCTTCGAGGTAGTGACGGAATTGTTTGTCTGTTTCAGAAAGATTGACAACCGTACGACATGCGTGTAAAACGGTTGCGTGGTCTTTGCCGCCGCAATGTGCTCCAATACTAGCCAAAGAAGATTTGGTCATTTTTTTGGAGAAGTACATGGAGATTTGACGCGCCTGAACAACCTCACGCTTGCGCGTTTTGGATTTGAGCATTTCGATAGGAAGGTCAAAGTAATCGCAAACTACTTTTTGGATATATTCTATAGAGACTTCGCGGGCAGTGCTGCGGACAAATTTGTCTACCATTTGCTTGGCGAGCTCTAAGGTAATTGCTTTTTTATTCAATGAAGCTTGAGCAAGAAGGGTATTGAGTGCACCTTCGATTTCGCGGACATTGGTATTGATAGAATAGGCAAGGTACTCGACTACTTCGCGCGGAAGTTCGATACCGCTACCGTACATTTTCTTTTCGAGAATGGCGATGCGTGTTTCAAGATCAGGTGTGCCAAGATCTGCAGACAAGCCCCATTTGAAGCGAGAAAGCAAACGTTGCTCCATGCCTTGCATTTCTACAGGTGCTTTGTCGGAGGTCAAGACAATTTGCTTGCCGTTTTGGTGCAGGTGATTAAAGATGCTAAAGAAGACATCTTGGGTGCGCTCTTTTCCAGCAAAGAATTGGACGTCGTCGATAATCAAGACGTCGATCATTTGATAGAAGTGAACGAAATCATTGGTTGTTTGATTTTTGATGGCGTCGATAAATTGGTGCGCAAACTTTTCGGATTGCACATACAAAACGGTTTTATTCGGAAAACGCTCTTTGATCGAGATACCGATGGCATGCGCCAAGTGGGTTTTACCTAAACCTACTCCGCCATATAATAGCAAAGGATTAAATGCGGTGCCTCCGGGTTTATTGGAGACAGCAAAACCAGAAGCTCTGGCCAAACGGTTGCATTCGCCTTCAATGAAGTTTTCAAAAGTGAAATTAGGAATCAGGTTAGATTCGATGTTTACTTTTTTGAGACCTGGAATGACAAACGGATTGCGTATTTGCTTTTCGTCGACATTGATGGGCATGTTGACGGGTGCATTTTTTAAGCTACTTGAATTATTGGTAGGGAGCTTGACGGTATATGGGCTGCGTGATTGTGTGTTGTTTTCCATCACGATGCTGTACTCTAAAGTGCCTTCTTGACCAAGTTCTTTTTTGATGACCTTGCGTAGTAAGGTAATGTAGTGTTGTTCGAGCCATTCGTAAAAAAAGTGCGACGGAACTTGGATGGTTAGCACATGACCCTCCAATTTGACGGGTGCAATTGGCTCAAACCAAGTTTTAAAGGCCTGTAATGAAATATTATCTTTGATAACTTTTAAGCAGGACTCCCACACACTTTCGTGACTCGTATTCATAGTTGTTTAAGGTTGTTCTCGTTGTTTGTAAATAATCGTGTGGTCACGAATTTTGCTTGAAATAAAGAGTAAGCAAATATTTACAAAAAAAAGTTAAAAAAAAAGTGCTCAGGGTATTGCCTATTAAAAAAAAAAGACTTGTACCTAATATTTATTTAATTTATGTTTAATAACGCTAGAGCTTGGTAAATTTACGATAGACTAAAGGAACTCACAAGTAAATCCCCATAAATATCTCACAAATGCAAAGTAAACAAAATCGAGCCCATACAGAGTTTTCAACAAAAATCAGAGTGCGCTACTCAGAAACCGATCAAATGGGTTTTTGTTATTATGGTAATTACGCGAGTTATTTTGAAGTTGCAAGGGTTGAGGCTTTACGTGAAATAGGTATTTCTTACAAAGAATTGGAGAATATAGGCATTCTCCTACCTGTAAAGAAGTTTGAAATCTCTTATCAACAGCCTGCGAAATATGACGATTTGTTGGAGATACGCACTCGGATTGTCCAACTAGAAGGAGTTCGCATAGGATTTGAATATAAAACATATAATGAAGAAGGTGTACTTTTGAATGAAGCCTATACCTTATTAGTATTTGTGAATGCGGCAACACAAAAACCTATTCCAGCACCTGCTGATTTTTTAAACTTAATTACTAAATGACATGAGTGCATTTGAATTTCAACTTTTTGACCCTAACCTGCGCAAACTTCAATTTCAACTGAGAAATGGAGAAACACGTGTGGGGGAGCATTTCTCTCAACAAAACTATAGCGCTGCAAAATATGTCTTAATTGGTATTTCTGAAAATGCAGGTCCGCAAGCAAATTTGGGACGTCAGGGCAGTGAAAATGCTTTTCAAGCATTTTCCAAGGTTTTTTTTAATACCCAATTTTACCCTGAAGTTCCGCTACAAAATTTGGCATATTTAGGTCAGGTTAAACAGATCAAACAACCTTTGGACAGGCCGGAAGCCACCCAAATGGTTCAAGAACTGGATCGTTTAATTTTTGATGTATTAACGCAACATGTTGCCCCACATCAAATTCCAATTATTGTGGGAGGTGGTCATAACAATGCACTTCCACTCATGCGTTGGGCGTCGGCCAATGGTAAATTGAGTGTGGTGAACATAGATGCCCATGCCGATTTACGCCCAACTGATAAACGACATAGCGGCAATTCATTTTCATTTGCTCTGGAAGAACGATTGCTGGAGAATTACGGTGTCTATGGCTTACACGAGGCATTTAATAATGCAGCTATTCGAAATCAATTGACAAACCCTCAAATTAGCCATCGCTTTTTTGAAGATTACCTACAAGGGCCTTATCAATTGCTCGACGACGTCATGGGTTTTGTTTCGCACCAGCACCATGCTGTGGGCATTGAAATCGATATGGACTCAATTGCGTATATGCCAAGCTCTGCATTTAGTCCGTCAGGTTGGTCCTTAGATCAGATCCGTACTTTACTGCTTAAGTTAGGGCATATCAAGCCGCAAATTGCGTATTTGAACTTAACAGAGGCTGCACCTTTAGATGAGCGAGACGACTTAATTGTCGGAAAAGCTTTGAGTTATTTAGTGCGCGACTTTGTACGCATGGCCTAAATAAAAAGAGGCCCCTAATGGAGCCTCTTAAAATCAACCTGTAGCAAAGTTAATTTGGAATCTTGGTAAACGCAGGTAATTGCAAAAGGTTACACTGAATTAACACTTGACCCTTGAAAAAGATATGGAGGGCTTGCTACCCATGTGAATTCAGCATCTATTTTTGTCTCGAATGGATGCAAATGCAACAATACAAGCCTTGGTTCGCCTCATCGATGATCCCGATGAATTAGTCTATCGACAAGTTAGGGATGAGCTCATGAAGTTTGGTACGGAAGTATTGCCCGTATTGGAACAGTCTTGGGAGCAAGATTACTATGGTTTGCTTTTTCAAGACCGCATTGAAAACCTCATCCACGACATCCAATTTGAAACCGTAAAAAGTCAGTTGAGTGCATGGTTGCAATCTCCAGATAAGGATTTACTGAGTGGGGCTATCATCATTGCTAAATACCAATATCCGGGTTTAGATGAAGCAGTTTTGCACGAGCGCATTCAAGCAATTCGTCGCGATATATGGCTCGAACTCAACGATCATCAAACCGCTTTTGAACAAGTAAAGATCTTCAACCGCATCTTTTTTGGCATGCATAAGTTTCGTGGCGATGGCCAAAACTACCATACGCCATCTCATTCTTATGTCAACAATGTTTTAGAAAGCAGAAAAGGGAATCCGCTGAGCTTGTGCATCATTTATAGCGTGATCGCTCAATCGTTAGACCTTCCTATTTACGGCGTTAACTTGCCCAATCATTTTGTGCTAGCTTACATGGATAGCAAACATTCTTCTTTTGGCCTCCAGCAAGAAGACGATTACGGCGTGTTGTTTTATATCAATGCCTTTGCCAAAGGGAGTATTTTTGATGCTGCAGAAATCAAGGCCTTTATTCAAGGTATCCATTTACAGCCCGACCGCAGTCATTTTGAACCTTGTTCAAATTCGGCAATTTTGAAGCGCATGCTCTCTAATTTGATCTATGCTTTTCAACAAGTAGGCACTGCTCAAAAAGTTGCCGAACTTCAAGAGTTAAGGAGCTTGATTCCATAAGTCAATTGCGCATTTCTTTGTATTTTTGACTAAAACAAATTCATGTCGACAAAATACAATGTGGCGGAGCGTTTCATGCGTTACGTTCAAATAGACACCACCGCAGACCCCAACTCAAGTACCTTTCCTTCGAGCGCCAAACAGCGCGACCTCGCTTTAATCTTACATGCCGAATTGCAAAAATTAGGTTTGCAAGATGTTGAAATCGACGAGTGGTCTTATGTATTTGCAACCATTCCTTCTAATGTACCGCAGCCATTACCAACCATTTGTTTTTGCTCGCACATGGACACCGCACCAGATTGTAGCGGAACCAACGTAAAGCCTATTTTACACCAAAACTATACCGGAGCACCTATCACCTTGCCCGATGACACCAATCAGGTTCTGCGCACTGAAGCCCACCCTTATTTACTTCAAAAAATTGGCGACGACCTTATTACAGCTAGCGGTCTTACGCTTTTAGGAGCCGACGACAAAGCTGGCGTAGCCATCATCATGGAGCTTGCTGCCTATATAATGACGCATCCTGAAGTTAAACACGGCCCAATACGCATTCTATTCACTCCCGATGAAGAAGTTGGACGAGGTGTAGAGCAGCTCGATATGCAAAAATTAAATGCAGATTTCGGCTATACCTTGGACGGCGGCCCTTTGGGTGACATCGAAGACGAAACGTTTTCTGCAGACGCCGCCACAC
Organism: Flavobacteriales bacterium; assembly: GCA_947463345.1. Lineage (GTDB taxonomy): Bacteria > Bacteroidota > Bacteroidia > Flavobacteriales_D > Crocinitomicaceae > UBA952. The sequence continues at coordinate 3,775 of CANHSA010000070.1, read as the reverse complement.
TCGTTTTTCATGGCGTGAGTGCGCACCCTGGTTATGCAAAAGGCAAAATGGTCAATGCCATTAAACTCGCTTCAGAATTTGTTGCAGCGCTCCCCAAAGAGAAATGGTCGCCAGAAACCACAAAGCACCGCGAAGGTTTTGTACATCCTACTTCAATTGAAGGAGGTTTAGAGAAAGCCACAGTTCAGCTTATTCTGCGCGACCACGACACCCAACTCATGGAAACCTATCCGCAAATTTTGGAGGTACTCGCCCAGAAAGTGGTAGCAGCTTATCCTGGCGCTCGTTTTGAACTCAGTGTTCAAGAACAATACCGCAACATGAAAGAAATACTTGTAAATGTTCCTTTTGTTGCCGACTACGCTGAAGAAGCCATGCGCAAAGCGGGTTTAACTCCTAAACGCTCCATTATTCGTGGGGGCACCGACGGTTCCCGACTTTCCTTTATGGGCCTACCTTGTCCGAATATTTTTACTGGCGAAATGGCCATCCATTCTAAATTAGAATACGTGAGTGTTCAAGACATGGAAAAAGCCATTGACACCCTTGTCGAACTCGTCCAAATCTGGGAAAAACATCCATGGACGCAAGCTTAATCATCAAAGACATACAAGCCAAAAAGTTTGCGCCGCTGTATTTTTTACACGGTGAAGAAACCTATTACATTGACCTCATTACAGAAGCGATCCAAAAGTATTGTTTAGAGGAGCACGAGCGCGATTTCAACCAAACCATTCTCTACGGCAAGGACGCCGAGCTCTTGGCACTGCAAAGCGAGCTCAAAGCCTATCCCATGATGGCAGAACGTCGTTTGGTCATTTTAAAAGAGGCCCAAGATTTCAAACATCTAGACGCACTAGAGTCCTACACAGAAGCGCCAAGCCCAACAACCATTTTTTTAGTGTGCTACAAGCACAAATCCTATGACGCCCGCAAAAAAATCCTCAAAAATTTTGCTAAAAACGGCCTCATTTTTAAGTCGGACAAAATCCGCGATTACCAACTTCCAGACTGGATCGCCAAATATGTCAGAACACAAGACCTGCAAATCAATGGAAAAGCAACTATGCTTTTGGCCGAATTTTTAGGTGCCGACCTCGGGCGTATCGCCAACGAAATTGAAAAACTACGCATCATTTTAGGTCCAAATGCCAGTATCAATGAGCAACACATCGAGCAACACATCGGTATTTCCAAGGACTACAATATTTTTGAGTTGGTCAATGCCGTTGCGCAAAAACAAACAGATAAAGTCTTTAAGATTGTTCAGTATTTCGAGTACAACCCCAAAGCAGGTGAACTCGTCGTTATTGTTCCTGCCTTATTTAAGTATTTCTCACAACTGATGCGCGTTCATTTTACGCCCAACAAAACCAGAGAAAGCATTGCCAGTAGTGTTGGGGTTCATCCTTTTGTAGCTGGTGAATTACTCGCGAATCGCCAAAACTACGACCCTAAGAAAATCGCTGCAATTATTGCCCTGCTACACGACTACGACCTCAAGGCAAAAGGGATGGGCAATAGTCAAATGTCTGGCCCTGAATTACTCAAGGAGTTGGTTTTTCAAATTTTGTACGCATGAGTACTTTCTATGCACCTAGCCTTCAACGTGGGCAATCTCACTATCAATTAAGCGAAGAAGAATCCAAACATTGCGTGAAGGTATTGCGCATGCAAGTAGGAGCTCCAATTGAACTGATCGATGGAAAGGGCTTGCAGGCTTTTACTATACTCGAAGACGCACATCCAAAGCGTTCGATACTTCGCCTTGAATCCAGTATTTTTCATGATCAGACCCCAGCTTTACATATTGCTATGGCGCCCACCAAAAACATGGACCGGATTGAATGGTATCTTGAAAAAGCAACTGAAATGGGCTTGTCTAAACTGACTTTTTTGTTGTGTGAACATAGTGAGCGAAAGCAAGTCAATATGGAGCGCCTCGAAAAAATAGCCATTGCTGCCATGAAGCAATCCAAAAGATTTTATTTACCTGAACTTCGTGGGCCAATTCGTTTGGAGGATTTCCTTCAACAGCATCCAACAGGTTATTTTGGTCACTGTGAAGAGGGGGAGAAGATAGGCTTGAGCGGCTTGAAAAACACTTTGCCTTTTTTAATTGGTCCGGAGGGTGATTTTTCTACTACAGAAATTAATGCTGCGCTGCAATCTGGCTACCAAGCGGTAGATATGAGTGCTTTTAGACTCAGAACTGAAACCGCAGCACTTTTGGCAACAACAGCCTTGCTTTCCTAAGTATATTTCTATTTGGTGTATTGATACACCTCAAAATTTGCTTCGTGTTTACCATCGATGGCTTGACTAAAAAGCAAGGATTTTTGATAGGATGTGTCATCAAAAACGGGGAAGAAGGTGTCGGCACCATACGTTTTGTCGATGTGCGTCAGAAAAATTTCTTTGACCAATCCGCTTTCTAGCGCCAGCGCATAAATTTGCGCACCTCCAATGATAAATGCTTTTTGTCCGTCTTGGAGTTCTAAATTTTGCAAACAGGTAGCTAAAGAATCGAATACCAAACAGCCTTCTGCTTCAAAATTTGCTTGTCTACTCAAAACTACATTGGTACGCCCGGGTAGTGGTCGGTACTTTTCCGGAATCGAGTCGTAGTTTTTGCGCCCCATAATGACGACATGCCCCTTGGTAGTGTCTTTGAAGAATTGCATGTCGGCAGGTAAATTCCACATGAGGTCGTTGTCTTTACCAATGCCGTGGTCGGCATCTAGAGCCGCAATCATGGATAGTGCGTTGATCATATGGCTACAGCAGCTTTGATGTGCGGATGTGGATCGTAGTTGAGCAACTCAAAATCTTCGTACTTGAAGTCAAAAAGATTTTTGACCTCAGGGTTGATGCGCATAGTGGGTAAAGGTCGGAAGTCTCGGGTAAGTTGCAGTTGCGTTTGTTCGATATGGTTGCTGTACAGATGCGCATCACCAAGCGTGTGGATGAAATCGCCGGGCTGAAGCCCACAAACTTGTGCCATCATCATGGTGAGTAGGGCATAGGATGCGATGTTGAAAGGCACGCCCAAAAAGGTGTCGGCACTGCGTTGATACAACTGACAGCTCAATTTGCCATCGGCTACATAAAATTGAAAAAATGCATGGCAAGGCGGTAGTTTCATTTGTGGGATTTCACCGACATTCCAGGCCGAAACGATGATGCGTCTGGAGTCTGGGTTGTGCTTGATTTGATCAATGACTTGTTGAATTTGATCGATGTGTTCACCGCTTGCCGTGGGCCAACTGCGCCATTGGGACCCATAAACAGGACCGAGTTCGCCATTGGCATCGGCCCATTCGTCCCAGATGCTCACGCCGTTTTCTTTGAGGTAAGCAATGTTGGTTTCGCCTTTTAGAAACCACAAAAGTTCGTGAATGATCGAACGCAAATGCAATTTTTTAGTAGTAATGCACGGAAATCCTTCGGAAAGATCAAAGCGCATTTGGTAGCCAAATACGGAAATGGTGCCCGTTCCGGTACGGTCTTCTTTTTGAACGCCGTGTTCGAGAATATGAGAAAGGAGGTCGTGGTATTGTTTCATGGACAAAAACTTGCTTGACTACGAAAATAGTAATTATTTTAGCCCTATGAAGTGTTACAAAGGCCTCTTGCTCCTGCTTTTTTCCATAAGTTTTACACAGCTAAATGCGCAGTCCTTGAAGCGTAAATACCGCGGAACTTACACAGGTCAAATTCCTGCATACGAAGTAAAAATGGGCACGACTACCTGCGTTGTAAACGCGAGTGAAAT
>CANHSA010000069.1 GCA_947463345.1 Flavobacteriales bacterium | reverse complement strand
GCCCAATGGGAAAGTGGAATTACTTTTTTTGCCGTTAGGATGGTTATTCTTTTGTGCAATGTCTCTTGAAGTAGTAGGGCAAATAGTTGGGTAAAACCTCCATATTTCATTGTAGACTGGTATTGTGTAAAGAGCGTATAGTATTCGGTATGTTTGCTTTTATTTTGAATGATAATTGGCGGGAAACCTAAATTCATCAATTGCAGATTGATAAGTACCCTTCCCAGGCGCCCATTTCCATCAACGAATGGATGGATTGTTTCAAACTCTGCATGAAAATGCGACACCGCATCTAAAAAATAACTGATTTTATGCTGGTTGTAATCATCTACTAGCTCTTGCATGAGCGTTGGAACAAACCTTGGATTTGCACCTAAATGAGAGCCAACACGCACCCATTCTTTGCCAACTCTAAATCGACCTGCAATTTGATCGTCAATGTCAGTAAGTAAGGTTTGATGCAAACTTAGAATAAGTTTGATGTTGAATAAAGCACTATTTTTTTCTAATAAAGATGTGGTGAGTTTGGCCAAATTTTTAGCTTCATAAACTTCCCTTACATTTACTTTTCGGTCTAAACTACCTCCGGATAGAATTTTCTCAGTGTCTTCCAAGGTAAGTGTAGAGTTTTCAATTGCATTTGAATTGTAAACCATTTCAGGAATTTCGGCTAGGGTTATCTCCTTTAAGACTGACTCATTTCCCGCTGACAAGTTCAAATATTGACGGTGCAAAACCTGAATTTTATCCTTTGTAGTTTGATTGATCATTTCTAAAAAACATATTTACCGTGAAAACTTATATAAATATACATATTTTCACGATAAATAACATCGTTTATAAAAGGGCATTCAATCATCTTTTCCGTAAATCTCGCTACCCGACTTCGTCTTTTATCAAGTTTTAAGATTATTTGGTGGAGGGGTTTGGTAAGTTTGGGGTTTTATTCAAGCTATGAAAAATGAAATTATTATATACCAATCTGATGAGTTAACTGAACGTATTGAAGTAATAATGGAAGATGAGTCAATCTGGTTAAATCGAAATCAAATTGCGCTACTTTTCGGCAGAGACATAAAGACTATTGGAAAACACATAAAAAATGCCTTAAATGAGGAATTAAAAGGCATTTCAGTTGTCGCAAATTTTGCGACAACTGCTTCAGATGGCAAGGTTTATAGAATGGAATATTTTAATCTAGAAATGGTGATTTCCATCGGTTATAGAGTAAAATCCAACCGCGGTACCCAATTCCGAATCTGGGCAAATCAGGTATTAAAAGACTACTTAATCAAAGGATACACTGTAAATAATCGAATGAACCGTCTAGAAGACAATATAGAAACCCTCAAAGACAAGGTTCAATACATAGACTTACAAATTCAATCTAAACTCATACCCACCCAAGGTATCTTCTTCGAAGGACAAGTATTTGATGCTTACGAATTGACTTCTCGAATTATTCGCTCTGCAAAAAAGAGCATTGTTTTGATTGACAACTATATCGACGAGAGCACTTTAGTGCATTTATCAAAAAAGGAAAAGAATGTTGGTGTTACTTTACTCTCTAAAGACAAAAGTGCACAACTTGACTTAGACTTGAAAAAAGCCAATGCGCAATACGGAAACTTTGTATGGCAACAATTCGACAAAAGTCACGACCGCTTTTTAATCATTGACCAAAACGAAGTCTATCATCTAGGGGCTTCCCTCAAAGATCTTGGCAAGAAGTGGTTTGCGTTTTCGAAACTGAATAAACTATCAGTTGAAAGTATGCTAAACTTGATTACATAAGAAATTTTTCCGTAAATCCCCCTACCAAGGTAGTGTACTGCAACCCAGCTAGTACGTTCAATCAAATTTACCTGGGTTTTAAATTGGCGAGATAAATTCAAAATAATAAATAGTGCATTTTCAAATTTACTACCTGTGTATTTTCAAAACTTATACTAGTGTATTTTCAAAATTAGGTGTATATTTGAGTGATTAATAGTCACTTATGAATAGAGCAAGAGAGATTAAAAAAGAAATGGATATTTACCTTAGTAAGTATCCAATTTTAGTATTGACAGGGCCCCGACAATCAGGGAAAACAACCTTTTTAAAAAATGAATTTTCACACTATAAGTATGTAAATTTAGAAAACTTTGATCATCGAAATTATGCAATAACGGATCCTAACGGATTTTTAACTGAGCATGGTGACTTTGTTATTTTTGATGAAGTACAGCGCGTTCCTGAATTGTTTTCATACCTCCAAACAAAGGTCGATGAGGATAAAAAAATGGGGCAATATATTTTGTCTGGTTCTCAAAACTTTCATTTGATGAGAAATATATCACAGAGTTTATCCGGACGTGTGGCCTTGTTTAAATTATTACCTTTTGATCATCAAGAAATGGCGCATTCAGGATGGTTAAATGATGATTATGCTGTTAATCTTCAAAAAGGTTTCTATCCTGCCATTTATGACCGAGAAATTCCTACAAAGTCTTTTTATTCTAATTACATTCAAACTTATGTTGAACGAGATTTATCAGAACTTATTCAAGTAAAAAACCTAAAACAATTTAGAAATTTTATTACACTTTGTGCTGCTAGAGTCGGACAACTTGTCAACTTAAATTCACTGGCCAACGAGTGTGGCATCGCCCAACCCACAGCAAAAGCATGGATCTCTGTATTAGAAACAAGTTATATACTCTACCAATTACAGCCTTATCATACCAATCTAAATAAACGCGTTACAAAAAGTTCCAAGCTCTACTTTTACGACACTGGCCTACTCTGTTTTTTACTCAAGATAAATGACGCTTCTAGCTTAAAAATAAGCCAATTCAAAGGAAATTTGTTCGAAAACTATGTCATTAATGAATACATGAAGCAAAATTACCATCAACATCTTCTCCTTGATTTTTGGTTTTGGCGCGATACAGTTGGACATGAGGTGGACCTCATTTGGCAAAGTACCGAAAAATTAAATCTCGTAGAAATAAAAGCCAGCGAAACCATCGTTCCAACAATGTTCAAGGGCTTGAGCTACTTTGAAAAATTGATTCCTGAATTATTGGAAACTAAAACCCTTGTTCATACAGGGCTTTTTGATCAAAACAGAAGTTTAGGAAAGGTCCTGAGTTGGAAAAACATTTTTAAGACATCCCGCTAAGCACAGTAAACAGATGAACACCGATACCCTTGTAATTCGTAAAACCATTTCTTTTTTCTCCCTGCTGGTGCTTTTCGTCATCCTGATGTCTTGTGCCAAAAAAGAACACCCACCTGTGTCGTTTTACTACTGGAAACAACACTTTGCTTTGACTAGAGAACAAAACGTCCAACTCCAAGCATGTGGTACCAAGCGCTTGTATGTCAAGTTTTTTGATGTGGTTTTGGATGAAAACCGGGTGGCTAAACCGGTGTCAAAAATTGAATTTGAGCAAAGGAGCAAAATGGAAATTGTGCCTTGTGTTTTTATTCAAAACGAAGTATTTAAAGCGACGCAAAACACCGCTCAATTAGCTGAAAAAATTGCGGGGCTCGTGCTTTCTATTTCGGTAAGGCAGCAATTGAAAGTAAAGGAAATACAACTAGATTGCGATTGGTCTGCCAGCACAAAAGTGGCTTATTTTGCCTTTTTAGAGAAGCTCCAAACCGAACTTGGCGACATCAAATTGGTATGCACCATTCGGCTGCATCAAATTAAATATCAAGAAAGTACGGGTATTCCTCCGGTCAAAAAAGGGCTATTGATGTGTTACAACATGGATGACATCGACAAGATCACTACACCAAACTCGATTGTTTCAAGTAAAGTATTTGAACAGTATATCAATGAAAACAGCCGCTATCCGCTGCAACTCGATTTAGCCTTGCCTATTTTTCAATGGGGGCTCATTTTTCGCTTGGGCAAACTCAGCGTTATTGCCAATGACCTCACCAAAGCTTCTCTGCATGCATCTTCTTCGAGTCAGATCGCAAAAAACACCTTTCTGATGAAGAAAGACACCATTATCAATGAAACCAATTTTTGCAAGGGCGATATCGTCAGGCTTGAAACATCTTCTACCAAAGTACTTTATAAGTTGGCTGACCAACTGAATCAAACAAATCTTAAATTTGATCAAATTATCTATTATCACCTTAGTCAAGCACATTTAAATGCCTACCATGCCCACACTTTATCAGCGATCGGTCGCCTTATTCCTTAGTTTTGTCATTGCGTTTCAAGCGCTGGCCTGTGCTTGGAGCCCCTACATGGAATACGACATGTTATTTGACCGCGACCTCTTATTCGCACATGGCAAGCACAACACAAGTTTTAACGCGTGGTATTACAACCAAGAATTATACAATTCAGATAACCTCCGTTTTGAAAATGCAGATAGCTGGGTCACTTTTTTAGAGAATGCGTACCGACGCGAAGACATCATTTCTTTTATTTACAGAGGAGAAGCACAATATGAAGCGCAAGAAAAAGAATTGCTTCAACTCCGTAAAACCAGGCTCAAAGCGCTACAAGCCCCGCTCAAAGAAAGTCAATTTGTTGCTTGTATAGTTTTTGCATTGAAAGTGGAACAACTCTTGGAAAATTACCAACCTGACCCCTGGGACGACGAACCTATACAAATTAAATTGAGTGACTTTACGCCCCTGATCAATGAAGCCACAGCACAAATGAAGGCCAACCAGGACGCATTTATCAAAGAACGCTATGCTTTTCAGTTGTTAAAGTTGTATCGCTATAGCAAGCAGTACAATCCCTTTATATTAAATTTCAAAAAGTTTTTTGAAGCAAAAGAAACCATGCTGAGCTATTGGGCCATGGAACATTACGCGGGCATCCTATCCACACTTGGCAAAACCGCGCAAGCCAACTATTATTTCGCCAAAGTTTACGTCAAATGCCCTGCTAAAAGAAGCAGTTCATACCTGAGCATGAAACTCTCCGCTCCTTCCGATTTCGAACAAACCTTAGCACTTTGCACAAACAACGAAGAACAAATGGCCTTGCATTACATTCACGCGATGCAAACCAAAGCCTTAGCACTGCAAGACTTAAAAGAAATCACCTCCAAGCTAGGCAATCACGAATATGCAAGAGTTGTGATGTCGCATGAAATCAATAAGCTCGAAAAAATACTGCTCAACCGCGCTCAAAGCGAAGAAGATTACGAGTACCAAAGCGAGCGAATGAGGGCACTGCATTTGCTCGACGGACAGGTTGCTGCCTACCTTAAAGAACTCATTGAACTCAATCAAAGCCTCCTGAAACAAGATCAAAACGATGCTTTTTGGCATTTATCCTTAGCCTATTTGTTTCACCTGGATCAGCAACTAGATGCCTGTTCTGAGGCCTTAAAAGCAATTGACCCTTCCACTCCTGAAATTCAGATGCAACACGACATCATTTTTATTGTCAACTACTTAGCCCAGCGCCAAACTTTAAACGAAGCAGACGAAAACATCATTGGCGAAAAGCTCATGTCGCTCAACAAAAACAATCCGAGTTATCCATATCTGGGTGGCGAAGATTATCCGATGGGCAATTACATCAACGATCATTTTATGGTCGAGGAATACAATACCCTCAATGAATATATCTTCACCAAAATAACAGAGCGCTATAAAAATCTCAACGCCTTTATGGCTCTTATTTTTTCTGGCAATCAATTCTATGATCTCTGTGACAAATCTGCGCATTCAATTGAAGACAGCCCAACACCCGATTTTCAGATCAAATTAACTGATGTCGACCGTATACTCACCGATCTGAAACGCACACCCGAAAACAAACTCTCCACTTTTGCGGCTTCTTATTATTTCGGAACACCACAGTACGTCGAAGCGGAAGATGCCTATCGCACATCATCTGTTGCGTTTCAACTTTGCGAACAACAATTACTGGAGTTAAAGGCCACCATATTATTAAGAGATCCGACGCAAATTGAGCAAGCACTGCACATTTTGGAGGCGCTGCCCAAAGAACTCACCGACCAACATTACACTTACGGATCGCCATTTCTATATAGCGCCAAGACTCCCAATTTTAATGCTCATTACGAAAATCAAAATCGCATACCCAAATTAACAAGATTGGCTTTTGCAAAAAAGGTTCGGCAACTAATTTCAGATGAACAAAATGCGCTGAATGCATTTCAATTAGGTGTGGCCTACTACAACGCAAGCTATTACGGCCTACAATGGGATTTATTAGCCTACGACCGCTATTATTCGAGCCCAAATGGCAATGTAGACATGCGCATTGCTGAAAAATACCTCAACAAAGCCTTGAGCCTTGGCGGCCTCAACACCGAACAACAAGCCCAAGCCTACTTTATGCTAGCCCGTTGCGAGCAAAATCGCTACACCGTACAAAATGGCGAGTTCACAGAGAGTTACGACGGCAACAACGCGTTTTCAATTGACTTCAATCGCATGAAACGTTCCATGTATATGCGCAATTTTGAAATTTTAGCGAACAATTATAAGGGAACCGCCAGTTACAAAGAGATCATCAAAGAGTGTAAGTATTTTGCGTATTATCTGAATTAGGAAAACATTTTCCTTTTATATCTTCACCTTTATGCCCAGCTGATAATCTTTACTGGTTCCATTGATTTGGCTGCGCACGCCCTCGGTGTAAGGTAAATTGAGCCCTGAATAAGTGTAAGTTGTTTCAAAGACTTTAATGAGCCCTATTTGCTGACGAAAACTGAGGCTTAGATACAAGTTGTTGACGATTCTAAAATCTTTGGAAAAGCCAAAATAGAGTGATGAAAGCACATTCGAATGAATTTTGGATGTAGAGGTATACTGGATACTAAACGGATTGCCGTCGCTTACCCCTGAAAAGTTACCTGATCCGTTTGCTCCACCATTTTCGGTATGAAACCCGCAAGTTAGACCTGCATGAAAATTGAGGACATTGTAGTGATTGGGTAAGATCCAACGATACAAGACACCACCTGAGAGCTGGTGCGCGTAAAAGGCACTAACTGCGCTCCAGCTGTAATTGACAAATGAAAACTTTTGTACATCCCAAAACAACTGCGAATGGTAACCAAGCTCCCAATAAAATTGATTTTTAATGCCTTTTTCAAAGGCCAAACGCGGTAAGAAACTCGAAGACCCATGACTCACGAAGGCCCCGTTAGGATCGTTTTTAATGATTGACTTTCCAAAACCCATGCCCGCAGATGCATTGATAAACCTGCTCTTTGGATCGATATAACGGCGGTTTTTACGCGCTGCTTTCTTAGCGCTTTTCTTGTCTAGAGAGGGGTCTTTTTGCAGTTCGCGCACGGTTTGTAAATGTTTACTTCTGGTAAGCGTATAAGTCAGAGCGACATTTAGATAGTGTCCTTTATTGTAATAATTCCCCCCGGATGTCATGCCGTTCAAAGTATAAGTGCCGTCAAAAGCATTTCTGAATGAATGGTCATAACTGACACGCAAACCTAGTAAATCCTTGTTTTGAAGGGTCTTGGCGAGGTCAAAACCAACCGTAATAAAGGGTTTAACCTGATTTTTAAACTGAAGCTTGAGGTCGTAATAAACCAACGCGAATTGGGTTGTATCCGTGGCAACAGTACCTGTAGAACTAAAGTTCAATCCCCCATAATAGATAAGCCCAGCACCAAGCTGAGCCCGAAACAAGTAATGGTCTGAAAGCTGTTTGCGATAGGATGTCAGTAATTCGACGCGAGAAAAACCTTTGTAGTATAAATTCCCAAAATAACTGCGCAAGGGACCAGCATAAATGGGGTCATCACCTGGCGCTAAGCTAAATGAAACAGGAAAAACACCTACACCTACGCCGGCGGCTACATCAAAAGAAGGATGCAAAACGCGCGTGTAATGAAAATTAAAGCCATGAGCTAGTCCGCTTGAGTTCTCCAGCTGTTTGTCTCCGAATGTTTGCTCGCTCTTACTGCGCGTAACCCCATTGACAAGCGAAAAGGAATATAAGTTTTTGATTTCAGGTAAAGTAGCTTGACCGTTCGCTGATACTCGAAGAAGAAGCACAAAAACACATACGGCTATTGTGGATATTTTATTGCTCTGGGGCATCGGTTTGTTTAGGCATAGGTATTTTTAATCACGCCAACCTTAACGTAAAAAGAATATAAATATTGTCCGAATCTCCGTAAATCACCCGACCCAACCTCGACTTTCCCCAAGATTTAAGGCTAATTGGTGGAGGGGTTTGGTAGATTTGGGGTTTAATCATAGCAGAATAAGTACCTTCGTTAGATCTAACAAACTTCATCCACTTTGAGCCAACAAGAGCGTTCCGCAGCCGACTTTACTGAACAATTCATCAACCAGACCCAACAGACTATTTTTTTGACGGGGAAGGCCGGAACGGGTAAAACGACCTTATTGCGCAAGATCAAGGAGTCGACTTATAAAAACTTGGCCATTGTGGCGCCAACCGGTATTGCGGCACTCAACGCTGGCGGAGTAACCATCCATTCCTTTTTTCAGTTGCCTTTTGCGGGTTTTATTCCTGAATTCGGCGCACAGCCGGCTTTTTCTGCAACGGTTAAGTTTGAAACCAAGGACACCCTGCTGCGTCATTTTGCAATGAACAAAACACGCAAACAACTCATTCGAAACATCGAGTTGCTGATTATCGATGAAGTGAGTATGCTGCGTGCCGACCTTTTGGACGCCATTGACTGGACGCTGCGCAACATTCGGCGGGTCCACGAGCCATTTGGCGGGGTTCAGGTCTTGTTTATTGGTGACCTTCTGCAGCTCCCTCCAGTAGTAAAGCAAGAAGAATGGCAGGTGCTGCGCAGTTATTACGACGGTATTTTCTTTTTTCACGCGAAGGTTTTTCAAGAAATTCAGCCACTCTATATCGAACTCTCGACCATCTACCGCCAGCAAGATCAAGCATTTATTCAGGTGCTCAACAACTTGCGCAACAACGAAATCAGTGCGGCCGATGTAGAAATCCTCAACAAATATGTGCAACCCGATTTTGACCCCACCACCAACGAGGGCTACATTACCCTCACCACCCACAATTCCAAAGCCGATGAAATGAACGCAAAGGCTTTGCTTGCTTTGCCGCAAAAGAAAGTGAGTTACCAGGCCGAAATTACCGGAGACTACCCCAAGCATCTTTTTCCGTTGGAGGAAACACTCGAACTCAAAATTGACGCGCAAGTCATGTTCGTCAAGAATGATTTATCGTTTGATAAGAATTATTTCAACGGCAAAATGGGCAAAATTGCTACGCTCAGCGAGCAAGAAATAACTGTCTATTTTCCGGAGGAGAAAAAAACCATTACCGTTGAAAAATTTGAATGGACCAACATTCGGTATGCCCTAAATGAAGCCACTGGTGAAATCAAAGAAGAAACACTTGGTACTTTCGTGCATTATCCGTTGAAATTAGCCTGGGCCATTACCGTACACAAAAGCCAAGGCCTGACCTTCGATAAAGCAGTTTTAGATGTAGCGGACGTTTTTGCCCCCGGACAGGCCTATGTTGCACTTTCGCGTTTGCGCTCGTTAGACGGCTTGGTTTTGACCAAAGCCATGCGCATGAACGGGCTTTCCAATGACCAGCAGGTGGTTGCATTTAGTCAGAACAAAGCGCCCGAAGACCAACTCGCTACGTATTTGAGTCACAGCACCAAGTATTACCTCATTGCCACTTTAAAAAAAGCTTTTGATTGGTATGAGCTCAGTTCCAAATGGGCTAGTCATGAAGCGAGTTACCAAATGGTGGGCGTCAAGAGTGAAAAGGCTAAAAACAAAAGCTGGATGACGCTGCAAAACCAAGTGCTGCAGTCTACCATGGAGCCCGCCAAAAAATTCAGTAAGCAACTCGACCAAATCTTACACGCCCCTACTTTTGATGTGCAATTTCTGCAAAAGCGTGTTCAGGCCGCTTATTTTTATTTTTTCAAGATACTAGACGACGTCCTGACCACGAACCTCAAAAAGGTAGCTGAGCTGAGCCGCGCAAGAAAAACCAAGCAGTATTCAGAAGAACTAGCCGAACTAGACGAACTACTCACCGCAACCATTCTGCAGCTCAAAAAAGCGCGTTTGCTTATTGAGGCGGTAGCTGCTGGCCAAGAAATTTCTAAATCGACCATTTG
>CANHSA010000068.1 GCA_947463345.1 Flavobacteriales bacterium | reverse complement strand
GAAAAGGCCAAGAATACTTTTCGCAAAGAATTAGACTGGATCCGACGCCAACCTAAAGCGCGTGGCACCAAGCAAAAAGCACGTGTCGATGCCTTTTCAGATCTTAAAAAAGTAGCTAGTCAGCGCCTAGACGAGGACGAACTAGAGCTCCCCATTAAGATGGAGCGCTTGGGTACCAAAATCGTTGAGTTTCATAAGGTTTGTAAGGCTTTTGGCTCGCGCATTATGCTCGACGACTTCACCTACAACTTTCAGCGGCAAGAACGCCTGGGCATTGTTGGCAACAACGGAACGGGCAAAACTACCTTTCTGAAATTGCTCACAGGTGAGGCCGAGCCCGATAAGGGAAAAATTGTCATCGGCGAGACCATCGTTTTTGGCTATTATTCTCAGGATCTGATAGAAGTTGATCCGAACATGAAAGTCATTGACGTCGTGCGAGAAGTCGCTGAGTTCATTCCGCTTGAAAAAGGCAGACAACTTTCTGCGGCGCAGCTTTTGGAGCGCTTTTTATTCCCTCGTGACATGCATTATCATTTTGTGCACAAGCTCAGTGGAGGAGAACGCCGTAGGCTGAAGCTTTTGCGCGTACTGATGCTCAACCCAAATTTCTTGATCCTCGATGAGCCTACCAATGACCTCGACATTTTTGCGATGTCGGTGCTAGAAGAATACTTGCGCTTGTTTCAAGGCAGCTTAATTGTAGTTTCTCACGACCGCTACTTCATGGACAAAATGGTTGACCACCTTTTTGTGTTCCAAGGAGAGGGTCAAATTAAAGACATCACGGGTAACTACCACACCTACAGAACGAGTCTTCAAAGTGCGCAGCGTCAGCAAAAACAAGATCAAAAAACAGTGCCAGAACCGGTTGTAGAACAAGTTTCAGCGCCTGCAGAAAAGCAGCGCAAAATGAGTTTCAAAGAAAAGCAAGAGTTCGAGCAAATCGAAAAAATGCTTCCACAGCTAGAGACCGAAAAAGAGCAATTGAGTTCAGAGTTGTCGAGTGGCAACCTGAGCAATGAGCAGCTTTTAGAAAAAGGAGCGAGGTTAGGTGTAGTGGTTGATCAGATCGACGAATTTACCCTGCGCTGGCTCGAGCTTTCCGAATTAGCTTAAGATATTAGATTCTTTTCCAAATTGCTTATAGGAAAGAACAATGGCAAGGGTAGCGAGTAAACACATCACACTAAAAACGCCCGCAAAATAAAGCCAAGAGAGTGTTCCGGCAACGAGTTCTTTGGTAGCCAACACCACATTTACAACCGGAATAAAAGCGGTGTTTAGGTTGAGTTCTATTCCAGGAAAAAATCCGACCATTGCAGGCAGTACCATTACAATATTGAGCGGTGTAATGATGCTTTGCGCTTCCTTGAAGCTCTTGGCGTAAATAGAGATCGGAATCATGACGCCCGCAAAGAAAATGACGAGCGGTAATAGGAGTGCAAGTAAGGAGCCGATAAAGTAAGGTGTTAAAATGCCATGTATGACCTTTAAAATTTCTTGATTGTCAGTAAGGTCTAAAAATTCAATCGAAATAAATAAACCAATGAGCGAACAGCTTGCAGCAAGCATTCCTGAACTCACAACGACGAGCATTTTGCCAATGAGTATTTTCCAGCGCGCCACCGGGACGGTAAGTAAGGTTTCTAATGTTCCGCGTTCTTTCTCGCCTGTGAAGAGATCGATGGCCGGGTACATACAGCCAATAAATCCGAATGCAATAAAAATATAAGGAAGAATTCCGCCTGCCAGTTGCCCAAGCATTTTTTTGTCGCTCGCACAATTGATGGTGTTGTTGGTTAAGGGCTTGATTTGTTCTGGTCGCAAACCTAAAGTTTGTAGTCGTTGTGCATCGGCATTGGCTTGAAGACTCGATCCGTAGAGTGCTGCACGTTCTGAACGCCCCACTTCTGAAGCATCGAGTAACCAATTGATGGTAATCGTTTGTTGGTTTTCACGCAAGTTATTTTCATTGGCAGGAATGATCAGGCCCAACTGAATTTGGTCTGCTTCAATTGCTTTTCTGAGCGTGAGGCTATCTTTGAAAACAACAATCTTTTTAGGCCCAACTGCGGCTGGTATTTGTTCTAGTTGCTGGATGTAGTTTTTGTTGTGGTCACCAACAATTCCAACTTTCATCATTTTGGTATCGGCGCCTTCTTCAAAGGATTTTGAAATTTCTACAAAAACATTGATGATAATAGGGAAAGCTAAAATTGGAATCACGAGCATGGTCATGAGCGTGCGGCGATCGCGGAGGGTGTCAAGGAGTTCTTTGCGAAAAATACGGAAGATCATAACTGAGAATTTGGAGCTTGGACAATACGAATGAATTCTTCGGTGAGGTTGGCAGTTTGCATGTTGGCTCGAAAATCGGCCATGGTGCCGTTGTACTTGAGCGTGCCTTGGTGTATGATAGCGAGGTCGTCGCAAAGTAAATCGACTTCGCTCATGATGTGGCTCGAAAAGATGACGGTTTTGCCTTGGTCTTTGCAAGAGCGAATGAGTTTGATGATGTTTTCGGCGGTAATGACGTCGAGCCCGCTTGTTGGTTCATCAAAAATAACGACACTTGGGTCGTGGATCATGGTGCGGCAAATGGATACTTTTTGTTTCATGCCGGTGCTTAGCTTGCCGATGCGCTTATGGAGAAAGTCTTGCATATGAAGCAGCGAGAAAAGCTCTTCTTTGCGCTGCTCCCGAGCTGCTTTTTCTACACCATAGAGATCGGCATAGTAATCGATCACTTCCATAGGGGTGAGGCGCGCATACAAGCCCGTGGAGCCCGTTAAAAAGCCAATGTGCTTGCGTGCCTCTTGTGGCTGGCTCAGGGCGTTTATCCCGTTGATATGGATTTGCCCAGCTGTGGGTGCAATGAGTGTTGCGATCATGCGCAAGGTGGTGGTTTTACCAGCGCCGTTAGGACCTAGTAAAGAAAAAACCCGCCCCGGCTGGCAAGAAAAGCTGAGGTCTTGAACCGCAGTAGCTGTTTTTTGATTGGTGTTGAGTTCTTTGCGCTGCTGTTTGGTCAGCGTGAAGGTCTTGTTGAGGTTTTGAACGGAAATCATATAAAAACGTTGACGAAGAAACAAGTGATTTGTTACAACCGAAATGCTTAGAACTTGAGCGCGCGATCGGCTGAGGCAATAGCTTTGTTTTTGTTGGCGAGTTGGCCACAAGCTGCATCGATGTCTTTGCCACGGCTGCGGCGCACATTGACGATGAGGTTCAGGGATTCTAAATATTGGGCGAAAGTCTCCACTTTGCGAGGATCGGCCTGTTGGTATTTGCCGTCGTCTATGGGGTTGTATTCGATGATATTGATTTTGCAGGGCACGCACTTTGCAAAATTGGCGAGCTCGCGGGCGTCGGTGAGGTCGTCGTTGAAATCTTTGAAAATGATGTATTCGAAAGTGACGCGAGAGCCAGTTTTGGCATGGAAATATTGCAGCGCCTCGGAGAGTGTTTCTAGGTTGTTGCTCTCGTTGATCTCCATGATTTGATTGCGCTTTTGATCGTTGGCCGCGTGCAGGGAAAGCGCCAAGTTGAACTTGACGTCGTCGTCGCCTAATTTGGAGATCATTTTGGCTATGCCAGCAGTTGAAACCGTTATGCGGCGCGGCGAAATACCGAGGCCGTCAGGGCTGCAAAGGCGATCAATGGAAAGCAAAACATTTTTATAGTTGAGTAGGGGTTCTCCCATGCCCATGTACACGATGTTACTTAGGTTTTGGGTGTAGTTTTGTTGGGCTTGTTCTTGGAGGTAAACCACTTGATCGACGATTTCGCCTGCGCTGAGGTTGCGCATGAGTTTGAGCCTGCCCGTAGCACAAAACTGACAAGACAAGCTGCAGCCAATTTGGGAGGAGATACAGGCAGTCATGCGGGTGCTGGTCGGGATCAGGACGCCTTCTATCACTTTACCGTCGTCAATAGTGAAAGCACTTTTGATGGTGCGGTCTTTGCTGATTTGTTGGTCTTGAAGGGTAATGTAGTCGATGTAGTAGTGGGCATCTAGCCAAGCGCGAAAAGCCAAGCTGAGGTTGCTCATTTGGTCGAAGGAATGGGCATTTTTTTGCCAGAGCCATTCCCAAACTTGTTTGGCTCTAAATGGTTTCTCGCCAAATTCGGTGAAACTCGTTTTGAGTTCGTCTAACGAGAGGTTGCGAATATTGGTAAGGGTGCTAGACATAAAGGCTTAACGGTTCAGCATGACGGGCATCACGAGCATGAGAATGTCTTCGTGTGCGTTGTCTTGGACAGCTGGGGTAAGAAGGCCTGCTCGGCTCGGCTCACTCATGGAAAGTTTGATTTCGTCGGCATCTAGGTTACTGAGCATTTCGAGTAAGAAGCGAGAGTTGAAACCGATTTCGAGGTCGTCGCCGTTGTAGTTACAAGTGAGTCTTTCAGTAGCTTCGTTGGCGAAGTCGATGTCTTCGGCAAAAAGAGAAAGTTCAGAGCCAACTAATTTGAGGCGGATTTGATGTGTGGTTTTATTCGAGAAAATGGAGACGCGCTTGATAGAGGATAAAAACTGAGCGCGGTCTATGGTGAGTACGTTCGGGTTTTCTTTTGGAATAACAGCTTCGTAATTAGGGTATTTTCCATCGATCAAGCGACACACCAATACTAAATCAGCAAAAGTGAATACGGCGTTAGATTCGTTGTATTCCATTAAGATGTCTTCGTCGCCGCGCAAGTTAGACTTGAGTAGGTTCAGCGGTTTTTTAGGCAAGATAAAAGCGGAGCTGCCACTCGCTTCGGCGTCGGTTCTTTTATAGCGCACTAGTTTGTGTGCGTCGGTAGCAACAAATGTGATTTCAGAGCCTGCAAACTGACAAAACACGCCGCTCATGACTGGGCGGAGGTCGTCGTTGCCGGTTGCAAAAAGCGTTTTGTTGATGGCTTTAGCCAAAACTGCACCCGAAAGTTTGATGGCGCTTTTGTTGGCGAGTTCAGGAACTTTTGGGAATTCTTCGCCATTGAAACCGACCATGCGCGACTTTCCGTTGTCGTAGGCGATTTCAATCTGAAAATTGCTTGAATTTACTTTGAATGTGCAAGGTTGGTCGGGTAGGTTTTTGAGTACGTCGAGCAATAGTTTTGCCGGAATAGCAATTTTGCCGTTTTGTTCAGCTTGCACTTCGAGTTTGGTCATCATGGTGGTTTCTAGGTCGGAGATAGAAACCGTGAGCATGCCGTCGGTGATCTCGAAAAGGAAGTTGTCGAGAATAGGCAGGGTGTTGCTTGTGTTTAATACACCTGAAATACTTTGAAGGTGACGCAGTAGGGTTGTGCTCGAAGCAATGAAATTCATGACTAAAATTTTGAATTACAAAGTTAACATTTCGGACGTAAAGACGTCTTGTTTTCGGTCGGAGATATGAACAATTTCAAAAGAGTTTCAACACCTTTTACTGACTTGAAAATTTGTTTCGAAGAAAAACTTTCAGCGCTTCACGGTGTATGATTTGTTCGGCAAGGCCGTCGTAGTAATTTGACGTGGGAACTATGGCGTCATTCTTTTCAGGGAGGTCAATTAAATAGAGCAGTTGAGCGCGTTTCTCACTGGAAAGATTTTCGAGAAGTTTTGATAAATCGTCGAGAAAGTTTGCTGGATGGAGCGTGAATTCACATTGCGCGCGTTCGAGGTCTTTTTGCAATTGCGCAAAGGTTTGCAGCCGAAAATCTGCGGCAAGTAGTGCTTCTTTATATGCGAATTTTTCTAGCAACTCAAGTTTTGTTTAGCTTTGCACGAAGATACGATGAAAAGAACTTTCGACATTTGCATTTCACTTATAATCCTTGCGTTTTTCTTGCCGCTTGGTTTAGTTCTGATGCTATTGATAATCCTGGAGTCAGGTGGAGGAGTTTTTTATCTGCAAGAACGGGTTGGTCTTAACGGACAACTTTTTAATTTGATTAAATTCAGATCGATGCGCCCAAATGCCGACAAAGGAAGTCAAATTACCATTGGCAACCGAGACCCACGCATCACCCGAACGGGCTATTTTATCAGGCGCTTCAAGCTAGACGAATTTCCGCAATTCATCAATGTCATCAAAGGCGATATGAGTATTGTAGGGCCAAGGCCAGAAGTCCCATTTTATGTAGAGAAGTATACTGAAACACAACGTCAAATTTTAGTGGTGAAGCCAGGCATTACAGATTACGCGAGTCTTGCTTATTTCAACGAAAATGAAATTTTAGCGAAGGCCGCAGATCCTCAAAAGGCTTATTTGGAGCAAATTATGCCCGCTAAAATCGAACTCAATCAGCGCTATCTTTCCGATCCAAGTTTGTTCAAGGACTTGAAAATAATTTGGCTAACCGCCCTAAAAATCGTTGGATTTTAGTCTTTTTCAAAAGCGCCCCAGATACCTAACTTGGGTAGCGGAGCAGTAACCTCAATGCGCTCTTTGGTGGTGGGGTGTTCAAAGCTGAGCGTGCGGGCATGCAAGCAAATAGAACCGTCCGGATTCGAGCGTTTGTCTCCGTATTTCAAATCGCCTTTAATGATGCAACCCATATTGGCCAATTGACACCTAATTTGGTGGTGCCTTCCGGTTTCAAGCTGAACTTCAAGCAAAAAATAGCGTTCAGATGTTCCAATTTGTTGGTAGTGCAGGGTGGCTTTTTTAGCGCCAGGTGTTGTTTCAGCAACTACATAGCTTTTGTTTTGCGCCTCATTTTTTTTCAAATAATGAACCAATGATCCGCTCGCATTTGTAGGTTTTTGCCCAACTATTGCCCAATAAACTTTATTGGTTTCTTTGTCTCGAAATTGGGCGTTTAACCGCTCGAGAGCTTTGCTGGTGCGGGCAAAAACAAGTGCCCCGCTAGTAGGTCTGTCTAGCCTATGTACCACCCCTAGGAAAACATTACCCGGTTTTTGGTATTTCTCTTTGAGGTAAGACTTAATGAGATCAGGTAATATAGCGTCGCCGGTTTTGTCGCCTTGGGTGAGTTCTGAAGGCAATTTGTTGACGACAATAACGTGGTTGTCTTCGTAAAGTATGCGGTCAGAAATCATGACTGGAGCAAAGCGTCTTTTTGCAGTTTTTCAATGCGGCGATTGCGCAAATGAGCAACCGTTGTAAGCAAGGCAAAAATAATGATCACGTAAATGAGCCAAGTTGGGAACTGTCCGAGGCCCTCACCTTGTGCATAGCTGTGCAAGCCAACCAACATGAAGTTGACGCCAAAGAAAGTAAACAAAATGGCAGAATAACTCCAGAATGCGAGTGCGTTGAATAAGAAACGCCCTTGCAAACCAGGAATCAGTCTAAAATGTAAAATCACGGAATAAACCAATACCGAAACAAGGGCCCAGGTTTCTTTTGGATCCCAACCCCAATAGCGGCCCCAAGACTCATTGGCCCAAACACCGCCAAGGAACGTACCAATAGTGAGCATAAAGAGCCCCACAGTCATGGTCATTTCAGTGATGTAAGTGATTTCTTGAATATTGAGGCGAACAAGCGCTGCATTCTTTTGCGTTTGAAAGAGGTATAGTTTGATATTGATTAGGCCGAGGATACAGGCCAAACCTAAGAAACCATAACTGCCTGTAATGATAGCCACGTGGATCATGAGCCAATAGGATTTCAGGACCGGGACAAGTGGCGTAATTTCTGGATCCATGAGGTTCATTTCGCTTACCCACAACATGAGGGCTGCTAAAACGGTAGCGCCCGCCAACACGACTTGGTTTTTCCTCGCAAAAAGGAAACCTGCAATCATGGTGATCCAGCCAATGAATACCATTGCTTCATAACCATTGGACCAAGGGGCGTGGCCAGATATTGCCCAACGCAGACCGAGTCCGACGCCGTGGTAAACAAATGTGATAATGGTAATGGCAATCAAAATGCGCTTTGGCCAAGTAAGAATGCGGAGTGATTTTTCTGAGCGAAAGAAAATACCGATGAAGAAAACGACAAGTAATAAAAATCCACTCAATAAATAAAGTTGATACGAGCGCTTGAAGATCTGCATTTTGTTGTAGCTGATTTCGTAACCAATAGCTTGCGCAGATGGCGCAACGGCTTTGCCCGCTTTGCGTTGGTACTTTTTAAATTTGGAAAGCACGTCGCTGGCTGCTCCGAAGGAATGATTTTGACCACCTTCGTGGACCGCCGCTAAGTAATTGACAAACAACTTCGAGGAAAGCGTGTCTTTTTGTCCGAGTTCCATGCTGAGCGGCACAAACCAAGTATGGTTTGGGTCGTTTTTGCCAGGAATGACGCGCATGAATTGCCACATAAAAATGTTGTTGGCTACTTCGTATTTCTCATTGAGTTTGATGAGTTTTTTATCAAATTCGTTGCGCTTAGATTCTAATTTTTGGTGGGCAGTTTTGTATTCGGCCATCCATTTGAATTCGGAATCTTTGGAGGTGAGCGACATAATGCTTTCGAATTCTTTGAGTTGGAGCGCATCTCTTAAACTTCTCGGCACTTGGATAATAGGTTGGCTCACCCAATAAGAAGGATACATGTGCAAACTCAAGACAAATTGAACCGCATTCAATTCTTTGTATTTGTTGTCGTGGGTGATTTTGCGTGTGAGCTGATCGGCAAGGGTATGGAAGGGCACGATTCGACCTTCGTAGTCTTGAACGAGCAGTGAAGCGAGCTCATCGGCATGTTCGGTCGTGACTTCGTGGTGAACTGGTTTTTTAGCGTGGTTGTGCTGTGCGAAAACGTTAGTCGAAAGCAAAGCGAGAACGATTCCTAAACTTGCTTTTTTGACTTTGATTTTTTTGAGTTGTTCACTTAAGAATTGAAAGCGGCCAGCTGGCGCGAACAGCGATAAAATCATGGCCAGCGCCATCAGTAAATAGCCGATGTAGGTGATGTTGGTGCCCAAGGAGTCGTGGTTGACGCTCAGTACGGTGCCTTCTTCGTTTTCAGGTGTATTGGGGTCGTCTAGATCATAACCAGACTGAAAAAAGCGGTAACCGTCGTAATCGATCACATTATTCATGAAGACCTTTCTATCGAGTTTGACCTTATTGCGTGGATCTTCGATAGTGAGTTCGCTTTCAAAAGAAGAGGGCGAATTAGAACC
Organism: Flavobacteriales bacterium; assembly: GCA_947463345.1. GTDB lineage: Bacteria > Bacteroidota > Bacteroidia > Flavobacteriales_D > Crocinitomicaceae > UBA952. The sequence goes on along the minus strand of CANHSA010000068.1, from coordinate 1,247 downwards.
TGGATATTTGTCGAGTGTGAATTCGCGGCAACGCACGGAGAAGGGGATGTTTTTTTGAATGGAGCCGTATTCTAATTGATAAACAACGCCATTCATGGCAAAACGCTCTGGTTTGGGGAATTTGCCGATGCCACCTTCTAAACGGATTTTTTTTGTGGCTTTGCCGTCGCTAAGCTCAACCGTGAGGTAATCTTTTCCGGATTTTTTAACTGGCGCCTTAACGAGCATTTTTTTAGCGTGGGGAATGAGTCTCTTGAAAACAACCTGCTGACCACCAACTATATATAAAGAAAATGTCTTAAATTCAGACCATTCGTTTAAAGGATAATTGATGTAAAGACTATCGGAGGGTGCCTGACCGCTAGCTCTGACTTTTTCCATTTCGGTCATGGGCAACGCCTTGAGTTCAATGCTTGGATAAATCCAAGTTTTGCCATCTTTGACATGTAAATAAACACCTGGTGCTTGGTTGGGTGCGCCTGGGCGTTGGGCCGAAAAATAAAAAGGAGTGGTACCTACCATAAGTACTTCTTCTTCGGTAAGATAATTTGATTTTTTACCCTCAGTTACCAATTCAAGTGCGTTTTCTTTGAACTTTTGATTGACTTGCAAGGAGTCTACGCGGTCAGACATGAAATCGATGTAGCGAATGGAAATTTCTTTTTTGCCGATATTGGTTTGGTACTCGAAATCATTGTTGTTGAATTCGCTCAAATATGTTTTCCAGGCTTGAAGAGCGGTGGTGCCATTTTTTTGCGTGATATCCTGCGCGTTAATGAGCACATACGGATCTGCAGTGTAAATAAAGTTGTTACTCGAACCTTCTCGGATGACCATTTGGCCTTCAAAACTGATGTAGCGTGTAACGGCCGCGCCTGCAAGGATGACGATAAAAGATAAATGGAAACTCAGCATGGCAATTTTCTCGCGACTGAACATTTTGTAGCGAAAAATATTGGAGACCAATGCAAGCGTGAGGTAAAGCAACAAACCTTCAAACCACGTGGCATTGTAGATGGAGATTTTGGCCGCTTGGATGCCGTATATCGATTCTATAAAAGTGGCCAAGCCTATCGCGACTAAAAATACAATTAAGCCAACGCTTGCCCAGCGCATGGAAAAAAGAGAAGAGAGGAGTTTGTCCATCCGAGGAATTTTTTGACAAAAATAGCCAATGTATGCGCAACATTCGTCGAAAGCCCTTATTCTTGTCAAAAAAAGATGTTGCGGTTTTTAATTACAATTTT
>CANHSA010000067.1 GCA_947463345.1 Flavobacteriales bacterium | reverse complement strand
CTTCGATGTGCTGCATGGCGGCAATTTTGGGTGCGCCGGTCATGCTACCCATTGGGAAGCAAGCCTTTAAAATATCGCTAAAGCCAACAGAGTTGTCTATTTGGCAACTGATTTTAGAAATCATTTGGTGCACGGTCTCGAAACTATAGATTTCGCAAAGCTCCTCGACCTTTACGCTGTCTTTGGCTGCAATTTGAGAAAGGTCGTTGCGCACTAAATCTACAATCATGATGTTTTCTGCGCGTTCTTTCGGATTGTTTTGCAGTGCTGTTGCTATTTGCTGGTCTTGTGCTTTGTCTTTTGACCTAGGTGCTGTACCCTTGATGGGTTCTGAGCGCAAAAGAGGTCCTTTTTTTTGCATGAATCTTTCTGGGCTTGCGCAGAGCACCACATGGTCGTTGGTTTGAAGAAATGCCGCATGTGGAGCTTTGGTGAGTTCACTTAGGCGTCCAAACAAACCAACTGGGTTCGCTAACTCGTGATTTTCAATATGAAATTCTTGACAATAATTCACTTCGTAAATATCGCCTCTTTGCAGTGCATTTTTGAGTTTTTCAAACTGATCGACATATCTATTTTTTGTAGTCCTTGCCTGAAAATTAGCGCTAATTCTTGAATTTTTATCTTCAAATAAGTCGAGAAATTTCTGAGCTAAATCTTGATTTTCTTGCTGTGCAAGACCCCAAATCAAACTCGGCTTTTCTTTGAGCTGATACAAGCTTTCGGGTACCCAAAAATGAAGTGCGGGAAAGTTCAACTTGTCCGGATTTTCAGACGCTAAGGCTTCAAAAGAATTCTTTAAATCGTAGGAGAGGTAGCCAAAAATGTAATGGCCCTTGTGTGCGGCCATAAAATCTTGAACAAGCGTTTGGTCAAATTGGAGGTCTAGTTTGAGTTCAGCGGTCAGACCAATGCCCAAAACAGGGCCTAATTCATGGTGTTGCCAATAAAAACAAGTAGGTTCCATGTTTCAAATTTACAAACATCTGTAAGAATCATTCATCAAATCCAACCTTTTGGCGGTATTTGTTGTTATGAAGGTGTTACCTTTGCAGCGCGCCAACGTCTCAAAAGACTTATTCTCCTATGAAATCGATTTTTACTCTCCTTTTTATCAGCTTTTCCTTTCTGATTTTAGCCCAAACCAAAGCAACTGTAAGTGGCTATATCACTGACGCTCGGAGCGGTGAAGCACTTGGCACAGCGCGTATTTTTGTCAAAGAACTCAAGACCGGAACCGTCGTGAATAATTATGGTTTCTATAGTTTAACGCTGCCTATCGGAAACTATCAAATAGAATACCGCTGTGACGGTTTTGCTACAGTGCTCAAAACCATCGATTTAAAAAGCAATCAAACCATCAGTCTCGAGCTAGAAATGGCTGTGCAGGAAACCCAAGAGGTAAGAGTTACGGGTAAGCGTTCCGAGAACGTCACCTCTGCTAAATTAGGTCAAATGGAGCTCAAAATGGATCAGGTCAAAACCTTACCAGCTTTTATGGGCGAAGTAGACGTCGTAAAAACGTTGCAACTTTTGCCAGGTGTGTCGTCTGTTTCGGAAGGCGGCCAAGGTTTTTATGTGCGCGGTGGTGGCCCCGATCAAAATTTAGTGTTGCTCGACGAAGGCGTGGTTTACAACGCTGCTCATTTGTTTGGTTTCTTTTCGGTTTTCAATGCCGATGCCATCAATAGCGTCAACTTAATCAAAGGAGGCATGCCTGCCAACTACGGCGGTCGGCTTTCTTCTGTGTTAGAGGTCAACATGAACGAAGGCAACCTCAAAAAATTCAAAGTCAAAGGCGGAATCGGTGTCATTTCATCGCGACTTACTGTCGAAGGTCCGCTCAAAAAAGACCGCGGTTCTTTTGTGGTGTCTGCCCGCCGCACCTACATCGATATCCTCGCCAAGGCCGTTATTTCAGACACCTCTCCATTTGCCGGCTCAGGTTATTTCTTCTACGACCTCAATGCCAAACTCAACTACAAACTCACCGATAAAGACCGCATTTATTTGAGTGCTTATTACGGCAAGGATATCTTCTCTTTTAAAGACAACAACGGAGGTTTCAGAGTTGATATGCCTTGGGGCAATGGCATCGCTGCCTTGCGCTGGAACCATTTGTTCACAAGTAAGCTTTTCTTGAATACCACTCTTTCTTATTCTGACTACAACTTTGAATTTGCGTCCACCCAAGACGAATTTCGCGTGGCGCTCACTTCCGGTATCCGCGACTACACCGCCAAAGTCGATTTCTCGTATTTCCCTAACCCCAAACACCGCATCAAGTGGGGTGGGCTCTATACCTACCACGACTTCACGCCAACGAGTCTTTCTGCACAAAACGACACCATTGTCTTCAATACCGGATCTGCACAGCATTTGTATTCTCACGAAACCGCACTTTACGCCCTCGACGAATTCGATCTCAACGACAAACTGCGCATCAATGCGGGTTTGCGCTACAGCACCTTTGCTCATGTTGGGCCCTTTGATCGCTACATCAAAGGCGATGGCATTTCCAAGCCCGATAGCATTGTATCTTATACCAGAAAAGACATCATTGCCTTTTACCAAGGTTTAGAACCGCGCTTCTCTTTCCGTTATTTATTGCCAGACAACAGCTCCATTAAAGCGGGCTACGCCTACAACTACCAATACGTTCACCTCGTTACCCTTAGCGCCGTTTCTTTGCCAACCGACATCTGGTTCCCGACCACCGACCAAGCAAAGCCAGAGCGCGGTTTTCAAACCTCCATTGGTTACTTCCGCAACTTTGACAAAGACCGCTACGAAGCTTCTGTTGAAGTCTATTACAAAGGCATGAAAAACCTCATTGAATTCAAAGAAGGTGCCTTGCCAGGCGACAACGTCAATGACAACACGGACAACCTTTTGGTTTATGGCGATGGCTGGGCCTACGGTGCAGAATTCTTTTTGAAAAAGACCGAAGGCGCCTTTACCGGCTGGATCGGCTACACTTGGGCCAAAACCGAGCGCCGTTTTCCTGACATTAACGAAGGCAATATCTATCCAGCCAAATACGACCGCCGCCACGACCTCACGCTCGTTGGGACCTACAAACCAAACGACACCTGGACTTTCGGCGCAAGCTTTATTTACGCAACCGGCAACACCCTCACGCTTCCGGCAAGTTGGTATGTGCAAGATCAAAACCTTTTGTTTCAGTATGGTCCGCGCAACTCCACGCGCATGGCGCCGTATCACCGCCTAGACCTCAGTGCCACCCGTTACGGCAAAGCCTATAAAACCAAAACAGACCCAGCTACCGGCCAAGAAATCCAAGTCAAAAAAACCTATCGCAGCAATTGGTCTTTCTCTATTTACAACGTTTACAACCGCCTCAATCCGTTCTTTCTCTACGTAGACAACGACGGCGATTTCATGAGTGGCAATTTCTCCCTTAGTGTCAAACAAGTCTCTTTATTCCCAATTATACCTAGCGTCACATGGAACTTCGAATTTTAAAATACACCAGCTTTGTTTTGGTGCTCTCATTTTTGTGGAGTTGTACCAAAGAAGTTCAAATAGACATCCCCGGCTACAAAGAACAGTTGGTTGTAGACGGTCGCATCGAAACAGGGCAGCCTGCTATTGTCTTGCTTTCCAAAAGTGCAAATGTGTATTCGAGTACCAATTTTGAATCGTACTTGAATAGTTTTGTCGACGACGCAATTGTCGTGATGTCTGACGGTACCCAAACCGACACTTTAACTAAAATTTGCACCGACGACCTCCCTCCGGGCTTGGAACAAGTGGCAGAAGGTATTTTTGGTATTCCAGCCGAAATTTTAGTCAATTTGCACCTTTGCGCTTACGTTTCATTGAATATGCTAGGTGAAGTAGGTAAAACCTACACGCTGCAAATTGCCCATGATGGAAAGCAATATTCTGCAAGTTCTAAAATTCAAACGCCAGTAGCTCTTGATTCTACTTATTGGAAGCCAGAAGCGAACTTCACGGACCGTGGTTTTTCTTGGGCCTTGCTCAGCGATCCATCAAGCACGGCCGATGCTTATATGTGGGAGGTGAAATACCTGCAAGATTTTCAATTCTCTAAAACTTTCAATCCTTATTTCAACGATAAGTTCTTCAACGGACTCTCCTTTGAATTTGCCTACGAGAACCCCATGAGTTTTGAAGATCCCACCGAGAACAATCCCTACAGAGGTTATTTTAAACAAGGCGATACCATTGTAGTGAAGTTTTCAAAGCTAGGCATGAAAGAATACAACTACTTTGAGAAGAAATACAATCAAATGTATTCTGGTGGAAGCCCTTTTGCTGTGCCAACGAATATTCCGACCAATTTAGAAGGTGGCGCGCTCGGTATTTGGGTGGCTTATTCGCCCTTTTTCGATACAGTTGTTTGCAATTAGTTATTTGAACGTATACTTTCTCTGTAAAAAGTAGGAAAGCAGCACCACAAAAGCACTCGCGCAGACATTCGCGATAGAAGGGTAAAATTGTAAGTTTTCAATTAGTATTTTTAAAAGCAGGTAATTGCATAGCCAAGTGAGGCCAGAGCTCACCGCATATCTAAAAAGTTGAGTTCGACCCATTAACTGACTTTCGGTAAACACCACATATTTATTGAGTAAAAACCCTAATGTGAAAGCAAGAACAAAGCAGAGTAGGGAACTCAGGGTGTATGCAGAAACTACGTACGTATTTGCTGCAAATGCAATATTGAAGATGCGTTTTTCAAATAAAAATTGATAAAACAAATAAAAGAAAACCCAGCTAGAAACTAAATTAGCGCCGCCGCAAGCTGCATAGTAATAGGTTTGTTTGTCGAAAAAACGTGCAAACAACGGATACAAGAGGTCGAGTATTTTTCGAATTAGTTTTCCCATTTGATTTGATAACCTGTGTGCTTTCTGATGTTGATCACCAACGTCTCATCGATGTAAAGATACTGTCCTCGGATGCCCGTGAGTGTACCTTTAATGAGTGGTGTTTGGTCCAAAGATAAGGATTTCACTTGGGTAGGATAACTCAAGACAGGGTAAGTAAACTCCCATATCTTTTCATCTTCGGTCCAATATTGTGTGAGGTCAGAGGGTAGTGTTTCTTCGAGTTTCCATTTTTGATCGAGGAGGTCGGGGCCGTCAAAAGCAGTGTTTTTGAGCATGTGCTGCCAATTGGTTTTGTCCGAAAACTGTGTTTTGAGGGCTACCTCGAGTACGCCAGATAAATAACGGTTGGGTACCTCTGCAAGCACAATTGCTGCAGCTGCTCCTTGGTCTATCCAGCGCGTAGGCATTTGTGTTTTGCGCGTAATACCAACTTTCAATTGGTCGGTTTGTGCTAAGTACACCAAATGAGGCTGGTTGTGGTGCTTTTCTTCGTAGATCGGGTCGCGGCCAAGGCCAAGATGCGCTTGGCAAAGCTCAGGTCGTAAAATGCAAGGGCTTGCTGCAGCAGCACTAGAGAAACAACTGAAGCAAAAGCCTTCGCCAAACGTTTTGTTGATCTTCTTTTGACAAGCGCTGCAAAAAATGCGTCCTGTAAAATGAAATGATATTTGTTTTCCTAAAAAAGGATGTAGCGCAATTTTGGTATCTGGTGTCCTTAGAAAATAGTGGATAGGATCCTCTAATTGAGTTTCCATCTTGGTCAAGACAAATTCCATTATTCAGGCAAAATGTTCATTTTGTCGGCAAAGTGGTAGCAGTAGTCGCGGAGATCTTCTGAAATGAGGTGCTCGCCAGTGGCTTTTTCAAAGGTATCGGCCATGGTGAGCAGTGTTTGATGAAAAAACTGTTTCATTTCCTCGATGGTCATGTCTTTGGTCCAGAGGTCGATTTTCATGGTGTTTTTTGACTTCGGATCCCAAATAGATAGGAGGAAGGCAGCCGCTTCGGCGTTGTCTATTTGGCCATCGCTAGCAGACCAAAGCATGCGCAAAGGCAGTTGGTTGGCATTGAGGCCAACTTGAATATTGATTTCGGAGGTTTTTACGATTTGGTCACTCATTGGGGTACTTCGTATTTTTTGAGAATTTGGTGATAAGGCGTTTGCAGCAAAGCAGAAATGCTGGGTTCATTGGCTTCGATGTATTGCTTGACGATTCTATAGCCCAAGAAGCGCCCCATGCGGTCGGGGCTTTCTTGTGGCAAACCAATGGTATAGGGCCCTTCATTCAGAAGGTTCATATTAAGTTCTTGGTCGGTCTTGAATAAAAATTGTTGGTCGACGAGATATTCCCAAAAACCGCGTTCGGCTTTGAGTGCCCATTGGTAATCGGCTTCGGAATAGCGCAAGTGCTTGTGCATTTGCACTTCCGGACTGATGATTTCTAGGATTGCTAAAAGTTTACCCCAGCGGATCATTTCGGAGGCGAGGTTTTCATCGGTTGCTTTGAGCACGTTGGTGCTGAGCCAAATAAGCAGGGCATCGGAGGTAGCGTATTGCGGTTCCATTCCTTCCTTGATCCAGCCGTAAAATTGTTGGGCAGGTAAAGAAGCAATTAGGCCATGCGTTGGGCCTAAATAGCGTTCCTGACCCAAAACAATGGCTTTAGGTGAGGCATAAGCACTTGCTGCAAACTGTGTGTAGGTAAAGTAGACATCTTTAGCTACAGGCGTTTTTGGCGCTAAATAATGCAGTCGTTTCAATCCGGCTTCAATTTGAGCAAAAGTTGTGTAGCGCCATTTGCTGCGTTGGTCGAGCGCTTGGCTCACTTTTTTATTGAAAGGGTGCGCATAGGTGCGCTGCAGTCCGTTGAGAAACGCGCTATCTGTTTTGGTGGAGACTTGTAAAGCGTAGGGAAAACAAAATTGCGAGAGGTCGAAATCTTCTTTGAGGAGTTCGGTGATGAGCTTGCGCTGTTGGTTGCTGTGTGCGTAACGAAAAGCAGAATCTAGGTTGTGGTAGCGGACAATATGTTTGACGTTTTCTAAATCTACTTTGTAGGGGTCTTCTTGACAAGAAAAAAGACCGATGAGCAGGACTAGAAGACTGAACTTGCGTATCATGAATATTGTTATTTTTGTTCAAAATTAACATTAATAAGGCAACATGAAATCACTGCGTTTTCAACTCCCATTAATTTGTGCATTAATTCTCGCAAATTACACCACTAGTTTTGCTCAGGCCGTCTCTGAAAAAAAGTTACAAGGCGGCGTCACCGGATCAGTTGGCTTTAACATGCCTGTAATGGGAACAGACCTTTTGAGCAGTTCAGCCGGATTTTCTTCTTCCTTTGGCGTGACGTTTACCAAAGCGTCCAAAGAATCGCAAAACATCGCCCTGACCGCCGGTCTAGAGTTTGACATTGAAAAAATCAACTATAAAGTAACTGGTAACGATGTCTTTTATCGCTTTACGGACAAACAAATCAAAACCAAAGACGAAACCGTAACTACCGACCTCTACTTCAATTTGTTGGAGCGCACCTATGAACCACTCTATCTTTCGCTTCCAATAGGTTTGACCTTCAGAACAGATTTCATCGGCGATTTTCGTGGCCTCTTCAAGTTCGGTTTGCGCAATCGTTTTTTATTGACCAACACCGTCAGCGACATCGGTTCCGTTGTTGATATTTCAGGTGGTCTTCCGCCAGATCTAAAAGAAAACGTAGGCATGAGCGTTTCTAAAGACTTATTTTTCTACAATGCAAGCATTGGTTTGAGTGCAGGCGTCGAGTGGAATTTCTCAGGCTCTACCTGCTTGGTCGCAGAAATTGGCTACAACTACGGATTCATGCCATTACACCTAACCAGTAAAGAGCAAAACTACACGCTCTTTACACTTGACCAAAGCACCCTTGTTCAAAATTATTTCCGAAACCAAGCTAATTTGAATCAAGCACATCTCAAGCTGACCTTATTATTCTAGATGAATGCACTCGCTTCACATATTGTTTCTTGGTTAAGTGCTTACCTCCAAACTGCACATTCTAAAGGCTTTGTAATTGGGATTTCCGGCGGAATCGACTCCGCACTTACCTCCACACTTTGTGCACTTACAGGCGCTCCAACCATCTGCATCACGATGCCAATTCGGCAAACCAAAGCCGAGTTTGAGCGCGCCAACGAGCACATGCAAGACTTACAAAAGCGTTTTTCTAACGTCAGTGTGCAAACCATAGACCTCACGCTTGCTTTTGAAACTTTAGAGGCGGCTCTTCCTCTAGATTCCATTTCGCAGCCGCTCGCCATGGCCAACACACGTGCGCGCTTGCGTATGGCTACGCTTTATGCGGTGGCGCAGGCCAACTCCTGTTTGGTTGCAGGAACGGGCAATAAAGTCGAAGATTTCGGTGTTGGTTTTTATACTAAATACGGCGACGGCGGGGTAGACCTCAGTCCAATTGCCGATCTCATGAAAACAGAAGTTTTTGGTTTGTCAAAAGCACTTGGTATTGTTGCTTCTATCCAAAATGCAGCACCAACCGATGGCTTATGGGAAGACGGCCGCTCCGATGAAGATCAAATTGGCGCCACTTACCCAGAGCTCGAATGGGCCATGACCTACAGCGGTGACACCACCCAACTTAACGCACGTCAAAAAGAGGTCCTGACCATCTATACCAATTACCACCGCGCTAATTTGCACAAAATGCAGCCAATACCCGTTTGTTTGGTGCCGCAAGAACTCAAGGATTTACTGCATTCATGAAAAAGTATTTTTGTGTCTCGTTAATTGTCTTTTGTTGCGCTGCGTTGAACGCGCAGAAAAACACCCAAAAAGGATTGGCAGCACTCTCTCAAGCTAATTTCGGAACCGCCAAAACCTATTTTTACAAAGAGCTCAAAAAAGACAGTCTTTGCGCTGCTTTTGGACTATCCAACTATTACCTTACACCATTTGGCTACCAGGCCGATAGCGCTTTTGCTTATCTCACTTTTTTTGAAGGTGCTTATGTTACACTCAATGCAAAGTCGAAAACCAAATTGCAAACCGATTTAGCACTCCAAGACAACACGGCACAACAGCTATTTCATCAATTGGCCACAAGCGAATTGCAAGTGGCTACTCGCGCGCCTCAAATCGAAGCACTCGAGTTGTACATGGAGCGCTATGGTCAGAAGTACCCAGACTACAAAAAAATAGTAGTTGCTTTGCGTGATTCACTTGCATTTGACAATGCGCTTAAGGCACAAAGTTCTTCTGTTATGCAGGCTTTTCTGGTCATGTATCCGAATGCGGTACAGCAGCAAAAGGCAAAAGCCAACTACGACCTCTTATTGTATCAAGAGCGCACACAGCACGACACCGAAGCAGAATTAAAAGATTTCATTGCACAGTACCCCGAGCATCCATACGCAGGGAAAGCTTGGGAGCGGCTTTATAACAAATATGCACAAATTGGCACCCTCGAAACATTTGCGCGCTTTATTCAAAACTATTCGGATTCACCTCAAGCTGGCCAGGCCTGGAAGCAAATTTACCGCCTCTACATGCAGCCTTACAGCGTAGAGAAATTGGCGCAATTCAAAGTCGATTACCCTTCGTATCCTTTTTTAGAAGACCTCGCTTCGGACGGTGATTTACTACTCAAAAAACTCTTTCCTTTTATTCAGAACGGTAGCTTCGGCTATATGGATCATCAAGGAAAGCAGATCATCGCGGCACAATACGAAGATGCGAGTGCTTTTTACGAAGGTTTGGCAATTGTCTCCAAAAATGAGCTTTTTGGCCTGATCAATAAAAAGAACGAAAGCATTACAGCACTGAAGTACCTTGATATTTCCAAGAGTGCTGAGGGTTTTGTTGCCGAAGACAGCGCTGGTTATTATATTTTCAATAATCAAGGTCAGTTGTTGCAAAAAGAAGCACTGCAATGGGAAGAACTCCAACAAACGTTAAGTGCGTTATCCACCCAGGTTGAAACAGTGGAGCCCAAAGTAGTTTCAAAATACGAGCGCATTGATAAAAACGGTAAAGTAGGGCTTAGTAAACAGGGTAAAAGTGTGCTTCCTATTAAATACGACGATATTATTTTTTCAAATGATTCCGGATTCATTTTTGCCAAACTTGGCAAGGCCCTGCAGTATTTTGATACAACAGGTAAGCGTTTAGAAATAAATAGTTTGGACTGGTTTTTGAATGCAGCGGAACTGGCTTCTTTTTCAAAAGATGGTATTGCCGTCTTTTCTAAAGCAGCAAAACTCGGTTTAATGGATACGAAAGGTAAGGTTTTGGTTAAAAACACCTATGACGCAGCGCAAGCTGTATACAATGGTTTGTGGCCAGTACAACAAAATGGCCAATGGGGTTTGGTTGCACTCGATTCCAAAATTGCATTGCCACTCCATTACGAGCAAATTGTCGCGTTTCCGCCATTTGGATTCCTAGTAGAATCGAATGAGGGCGTAGGTTTGTTAGCTAGCGCAAACAAGTGGTTGTTGAGTCCTACTTTTAAAACCATTAAGCGTTTCGAAACAAGTTATTTTTTGGTGGAAAATCAAGAGGGTTTAGGAG
>CANHSA010000066.1 GCA_947463345.1 Flavobacteriales bacterium | reverse complement strand
CTCTCTATTCGCAAAATATTGCCTGCTATTTTTCATCGAGATCTAGATGGGCAAGTGAACATACCCTATAACGTTATTGCCATCACCCGCAAAGAACCCGACACAAAAGCTTTTCACGAACGCCTCATTCCCTTTCTTGAAGTGAGCGATCACCACAAGTATAGCCGAGAAGAAATCGAGAAGTTCTTAAATAAACTCGTCATCATCAAAGCCGAAGATTCTAGCCCAGAGGCTTATGCTGAATTAAGACACTACCTTGAGCAACATCCTGAAAGACAAAACATTTACTACTACTCTACCCCATCTTCCGCTTTTGGCCCAATTACCCAAACACTTAAAGCGTGTGGTTTGGTGAACAAAAGTAGTAAAGTCGTACTCGAAAAACCACTAGGCCACTCACTGACTTCATCGAACGCTATCAATGCCGAGATTACCCAAGCTTTTGAAGAACACCAAATTTACCGCATTGACCACTACTTAGGCAAAGAAACTGTTCAAAACCTGATGGTCTTGCGCTTCGCTAACAACCTCTTTGAACGCGCCTGGAATGCAGAAAACATTGAAAGCGTTCAAATTACAGTTGCCGAAAGTTTAGGGGTTGAAAAGCGCGCTTCTTATTACGATCAGTCCGGAGCCCTACTCGACATGGTTCAAAACCACCTCTTGCAGCTCTTGTGTTTGGTGGCCATGGAGCCTCCTGTAGCTTTAGATGCCGACGAAGTACGCAATGAAAAACTCAAAGTACTCAAAGCCTTGCGCCCACTCAACAAAAAAAGTGTCGAGCACGACACCGTAAAAGGCCAATACACTAGAGGGATTTCAAATGGTGTACAAGTGAATAGCTACCTTGAGGATATCGAAAAATACGAGTCCAAAACCGAGACTTTTGTGGCGATCAAAACCTACGTAGACAACTGGCGCTGGAAAGGCGTTCCGTTTATGCTGCGCACAGGAAAACGCATGATCAAACGCTACTCCGAAATTGTCATCAACTTTAGAGAAGTAAAACACAATATCTTCCCTTCAAAAGAAAAACTCAACAACAACAAACTCATCATTCGCCTGCAACCAGAAGAACGCATCGAACTGATCCAAATGACCAAAATCCCTGGCCCAGGTGGTTACCGCTACAAGCCAATTGCACTGAAGCTCGACTACAACGATTCCTTTAAAGAGCGCTTCCCGGAAGCCTACGAACGCCTCATTGTCGATGTCATCCGCGGCAACCAAACGCTTTTCATGCGTCAGGACGAACTACAAGCTGCCTGGACCTGGATAGAATCCGTAACAAGTAGCTGGAAAAGCTCCGGTATGCCAAATGTGCTCTACGAAGCTGGCACTTGGGGCCCTGGCGACGACATCCTAGACGAAAACGAATCTTGGATCACCAAAACCTGGAGAGAATGATCGAATTTGCTTCAAAAAGTGAGCTAGAAGTCGCTTTGTGTCAACAAATAGCTCAAGATTTAAAAGTAGCTATTGAACGCAAAGGATTGGCTACACTTTTACTTTCAGGTGGCTCAACACCAAGTGGCGTTTATCGCTTGTTGTCTGAAGAAAACCTCGACTGGACGAAAGTAAGTGTGGGCCTCGTTGACGAACGTTTTGTACCAGCAGACAGCCCATTTTCGAACTTCAAATTGCTACAGGAAACCCTTGGGCAAAATGCCGCCAAAAATGTTGCAATTCACCCTATGGTCTTGAATTCTAAAGATTATGACCAAAATTTAAAAGAAATTGAAGAGACCTACCGTATTTTTACGGACCCCGACGTCTGCTTGCTCGGCATGGGGCCCGACGGACACACCGCCTCTATTTTTCCAAATGATACCGCGTCTCAAAACGCTAATAGCAATGAAAGCACCTTGCTTTCCAATACAAATGCCCCTTCCGAACCCAACTTGCGCATTACCTTCAATGGTCCGGTTTTGCGTCGGGCAACACATTTGTATCTAATGATTACTGGCGACCAGAAAAAAGCAATTTTTGAAGCCAGCGAACAACAACAACTCCCTATTGCCGCCTTTAAAGAAGCTTTGACACACACTTTTTATACCTCTGCATCATGATTCATCCAATTATTGCTCAGCTTACCGAGCGTATTCGCGAAAGAAGTAAAGAAACACGCCAAGCCTATTTAGCACAAATTGACGCTGCTTATTTAGGCGGTGTACACAGAAGTACCCTCAATTGTGGCAATTTGGCGCACGGGTTTGCAGCGTGCAACCAACACGACAAAGACGCACTTGCAGCAGATATCGTTCCGAATTTAGGGATCATTACGGCCTACAACGACATGCTTTCGGCGCATCAAGTTTATGAAGATTACCCCAAAGCGATCAAGCAATACGCCAACGAATTTGGCGCGGTAGCACAGGTTGCAGGAGGTGTTCCAGCCATGTGCGACGGCGTTACACAAGGGCAACCTGGCATGGAGCTTTCACTTTACAGCCGCGACGTCATTGCATTATCTTCGGCAATTGGACTTACACACAATATGTTCGACGCTGCCCTTTACCTTGGAATCTGTGACAAAATTGTACCGGGCCTACTTATGAGCGCTTTGCGTTTTGGCCATTTACCTGCAGTTTTTATGCCGGGCGGCCCTATGCCAAGCGGTATCAGCAATGAAGAAAAATCTCAGATTCGCCAGGCTTATGCAGAAGGCAAAATTGGCCGCGAAGAATTACTCAAAGGAGAATCCGACTCTTACCATTCTCCCGGAACCTGTACTTTTTATGGCACGGCAAATAGCAACCAAATGCTCATGGAAATCATGGGCTTGCATTTACCCGGATCAAGCTTTGTAAACCCCAATACCCAACTTCGCGACCTTCTCAATAAAGAAGCTGTCAAAGTTGCGATCCAAAATGTGCGTTTAGGAAACGAACGTAGCCTTGCCAATTTGTTCGACGAAAAAACAGTGGTTAACGGCATTATCGGGCTGCTCGCTACTGGTGGCTCAACCAATCATACCATCCACCTCATTGCCATTGCCCGCGCAGCCGGTATCATTATCAACTGGGACGATATGTCCGATCTTTCGGCTATTGTTCCACTCATTACGCGCATGTATCCAAATGGCGCGGCTGACGTCAATCACTTCCATGCCGCAGGCGGAATGGGCTTTGTCATCAGAACGCTCCTCGACAGCAACCTGCTACACGAAGACGTTCAGACCATTATTGGCAAGGGAATGCGTGCCTACACACAAGAACCTAAAATCCAAAATGGAACGCTTGTTTGGCAAGAAGGCGCCACTCAATCCTTGAATCTTTCTGTCATCAGACCTGCAAGCGAACCTTTCACTGCAGACGGTGGCATCAAACTCTTAAAAGGCAATTTAGGCAGAGCCGTTATCAAAACAGCAGCTGTGGCTCCAGAACACCGCGTTGTTGAAGCACCGGCCATTGTATTTTACGAACAAGCCGACCTCATTGCTGCATTCAAACGCGGCGAACTAGATAAAGACTTTATTGCTGTTGTACCTTTTCAAGGGCCCAAATTCAACGGCATGCCCGAATTACATAGCCTTACCCCTACACTCACCATCCTTCAGAAAAAAGGATACAAAGTTGGTTTGGTCACCGACGGCCGCATGTCGGGCGCATCCGGAAAAGTACCTGCTGCCATCCATCTTACTCCCGAAGCCTACGACGGGGGCCTGATCAGCAAAATTCAGACTGGTGATCTCATTAGACTAGACAGCGAGCATGGCATAATTGAAGTATTAAATGGCTCTGATGTTGCACAGCGCGCCGCTATTCAAAAAGACAATAAGCAGTTTCATTTTGGGCGCGAATTATTTGCAAAGTTGCGCGCAGGCGTCAGCATGAGCGAAGAAGGCGCGTCGTTTATTATCTAAAAAAAGCTTTCGGCTTATTGTACTTGTGTGGTTTCCTCTTTCCAAATGAGCGAAGCCAATACTGCTAAGAGCAAGGCTCCTAATACAATCAGTAAGGATATACTCGCCTCTACATGATAGAATGGCGCAATCAGCATTTTAAGACCAATAAAACTTAAAATGAAAGCCAAGCCATATTTGAGTTTGGAAAACAGATGAATGGAGTTGGCCAGCAAGAAGTACATAGAACGCAAGCCGAGTACAGCAAAGATATTGGAGGTGTACAGAATGAGCGGATCATTAGGTGCGATGGCAAAAATGGCTGGGATAGAGTCTATGGCAAAAATGAGATCGGTGGTTTCTATGACCATTAAAACCAGAAATAATTTAGTGGCAATTCGTTTGCTGCCTCGTTTGATAAAGAAGTGATCGTCGTGGTAGTTTTTGGTTACAGGAAATACCTTTCTGAGCAAGCGAGCACCTAAACTTTTATTGAAGTCTTTTTTGTCGTCTTCTTCGGAATCAGTGAGTGATTTGATACCCGCATAGACTAAGAATGCACCGAATATGGTGAGAATAAGGTTGGGTCTAAAGAAGAAACCTGGTTGGGCATGCGCACCTTGGTCCAGGCTAAACTGATAGCCAAACAATTCAAAAGCAGGCAAATACGTGAGTTTAATGAGGCCAATACCTGAGAAAATAAAAATCCCTCGGAATACCAAAGCCCCGATGATCCCCCAAAACAAAACGCGGTGCTGCAACTTGCCTTCGAGTTTGAAAAACTTAAATACAAGAATAAAAACAAACATGTTGTCTACCGAAAGTGCTTCTTCTATCCAATATGCAGACTGGTATTCGGCAAACTTTGCAAAACCCATCTGGAACCAAATGAGCGCACTGAAACCCATGGACAGACTGATCCAGATGAGCGTCCAGCGCAGGGCTTCTTTATTGGAAATTTGGTGCGATTTCTTATTGACGAGGCCGAGATCGATCAGGAGCATCGTGAAAATAACGACTACAAAAATAGCAAGCAACCAAGGGTTAAAATTCATCTAAAAAAGTTTGTGCAAAGATAAAAAGAAAGCCACATGAAACTCATGTGGCTTTCGACTATCGGTAAAAGGAAATGTTATTTTTTCTCGAGTAAATAGGCTACTGCATTGGCTGCATTTACAAAACCACCCGTAATGCAGAGATCTTTCATTTTGGCTTTTTCACCGTTTGGTGCCACAACTGTTTTCTTGTAAGGAGCTGTAGTTGCCATTAATACTTCACGAACTTGAGCAGCGGTCAATTCTGGGAAGTAACTTCTGATTAATGCAGCTACACCGGCAGTTGCGGGGCAAGCCATTGAGGTGCCGCTTGCGTTTTCGTAGTTGTAGTCAGGAACTGTGGAATAGATGTCTACACCTGGTGCAAAGAAATCTACGGTTGTTGCGCCGTAGTTCGAAAAATTAGCGAGGATTTTTTTACCACTTTTAGAGCTGCTGCTCGCGCCTACTTCGATCCAGTTTGGCGCAGTTGTTTTGTTATCAAGACGACGTGTTGGGTAAGAATCCTCTACATCTTTGTTTTTGGCATCGTTGCCTGCGGCATGTACAAGTAATACATCTTTGCTGCGCGCGTATTCAATGGCAGCATCTACGTAGTATTTGTTTGGTGTCCAATACTTACCAAAAGACATATTGATGACTTTTGCGCCGTTGTCTACAGCATAGATAATGGCATTGGCTACGTCTTTGTCGCGCTCGTCGCCGTCTGGAACAGCACGCAAGACCATAATTCGAACGTTGTCGGCAACGCCATCGATGCCCATTCCGTTGCCTCTTGAAGCGGCGATAATACCGGAAACGTGTGTGCCGTGCATGGCGTCTGGGCCTTCGTAGCGGTTGCAACCGTAAATTTTGCTGGTGAGGTCGTTCGGGTTGTCGCCAACAATTGCAGTACGGATAGAATCGGCGTCGCGCATGGACATATCCAAAGAACCTTGCATAGACTTAAGCGCGCCTGCAATTTCTGTATTGAGTTGCTCGGCAGGAATCATCAGTAAGATGGATTTCATGCGGTTTTGGATGCGTTTGTCGGTTTCTGTTGCCGGTAAGAATGCAGCGTTCGTTTCTTTAGAAAAAGCAGTACCTGATTGTTGCTCGACACGTTGCATGTAGTCTGCCAACATGCGCACATTTTTAAGCGAACTTTCTTTTTCCTCGATGTCTTTTTCAAAAGCAATTTTGATTTTCTCATAAGTAGCAAAACGCGCGAGTTCTGCACTAGGAATGTCTTCTGCTTTTTTACCTTTGAAATAAGCGGACTCTGTGCGGTACATGCGCGCAAGTTCTAAAGCTTCTTGATCGATGTCTTCTGTAGGACCACCGAGGAATGACCAACCATTGACATCATCGATGTAGCCGTTTTTATCGTCGTCGATGCCATTGTTCGGAATTTCGTCTTCGTTGACCCAAATGACATTTTTTAAATCGGGGTGGTCGGTTTCGACACCAGAGTCAATGACAGCAACAATGACCGTAGTCGATTTTTTGCCAGCTGCATTGAGCATTTCGTAAGCTTTGGTGGCTCCGGTTCCGTAAACGCCATCGGCTTTAGGATCTTTGAGGTACCAATTGAGGTTTTCAGGACCTTCTGTCTCGCTTTTTTGAGCAAACGAAACCAAAGAAAGGCCCACGAAGGAACATAAAATAAAGTTTTTTGTCATGAGTTTTTTGTTTGAGAAAACGAAAATACATTTTATTTCTTGCTGACGGAAATCTTGTTGAAAAGTTACTTTGTGGAGAAAACGTTCAAAACATTGTACCCCATGTTACATTCCAAGCCAGAACAAAGCGTTATTTTTGCCCAAAACTATCATCATGAGTCAAATTGAACGCATTTCTTGTCTAATTATCGGATCCGGCCCAGCGGGCTACACAGCTGCTATTTATGCAGCCAGAGCCGACATGAAACCCGTTATGTATCAGGGTATGCAACCAGGTGGGCAACTTACCACTACCAACGAGGTAGAAAATTTCCCAGGTTATCCTGACGGCATTACAGGCCCCGACATGATGCTCCAATTAGAAGCACAAGCCAAGCGTTTTGAGACAGACGTACGCAGCGGCTTCATCACTAAAGTCGATTTCTCTGGTAGTGTTCACAAATGCTGGACCGAAGATGGCCACGAAATCCATGCCGACACCATTATCATTTCGACTGGTGCTTCTGCCAAATATTTAGGACTTGAAAGCGAGCAACACTACCTCAAATTAGGTGGCGGCGTTTCTGCTTGTGCCGTTTGCGACGGATTCTTCTACAGAAACCAAGAGGTAGTCATTGTTGGTGCTGGCGACTCCGCTTGCGAAGAAGCACACTACCTATCCAAGCTTTGTACAAAAGTGACCATGCTCGTGCGCCGCGATGAATTCCGCGCGTCTAAAATCATGGCCGATCGCGTTAAAAAAACACCTAATATCGATATCCGCTTCAATACCGAAACCTTAGAAGTTTTGGGCGATGGTCAATTGGTTACTGGTGTTCGCGCGATTGACCGCAGTAACAACCAAGAAAGCGAAATTGCTTGTACTGGTTTCTTTGTGGCTATTGGTCACCAACCCAACACCGCTGTTTTCCAAGACTACATCGACCTCGACGAAACAGGTTACATCAAATACGCACAACCAGGCACGAGCAAAACAAATGTTGCCGGGGTGTTTGTTGCTGGCGACGCCGCCGACAAAACGTATCGCCAAGCCATTACCGCTGCAGGTACAGGTTGTATGGCTGCGCTTGACGCAGAGCGTTATTTAGCGGCAAAGGGTCATTGATTAACGCACGGCTTTTTCGTTTAACAACTTAATGAAATGAAACCCCTTGGGGCCATACCCTTGGTTGTAAAAGAATTTGTGTGCCTTAAAATTACTCGTGTAAGAATCCAAAGCGAGCATGTTGCAGTTTTCCTCTTTTGCTTTTTGCTCCAGGATTTGAAAAATCAAATCCCCTACTCCTTGGCTGCGATGGCTGGCGCAGACCACAATATTATCCAGTTCTAAATACTTGCCCACCCAAAGTTTGTTGCCAATCCAAACGCCGCAAATTGCTATGCATTTTTCGTTGTCGTAAACCGCTAACTGACTATAGTTGTGCGGCAACATCAAATCGAGTTCTATCGCATATTGCTCAGCGGTAAGGCTCGGATAGAGTTCTTGAAGCACGTCTAAGTGTGCTAACATATGCTGTTTTTCAGAAAGGAATGCAGTGCGTAGCGCCATTTTATTACTTTAAATAAGTTTCAAATAATTCGAAAATACGTCGGTATTCGTCTGTCCATGACGAGGTGTACTCAAAACCATGGCGTTCGACCGGATACAAGGCCATCCACCAATCTTTTTTACCGAGTTCAATAAGGCGCTGATTGAGGCGCACGACGTCCTGAAACTGCACGTTGTCGTCGATCATGCCATGCAAGATCAATAGCGGGTCTTGAAGACCTTCTGCAAAGTAAATGGGAGAACTTTGACCGTAAGCCTCAGGATCGACTTTAGGTGTATTCAAAATATTAGTGGTGTATTCGTGGTTGTAGTGAGCCCAATCGGTAACAGAGCGCAGGGCAGCTCCACAAGCAAAGGTGCCAGGTTCGGTGAAAAGTCCCATTAGCGTGATAAAACCACCATAAGAACCTCCGTAAATCCCTACTCTGTTGCTGTCTATGCCATGTTGCGAGACCAAAAATTGTTTGGCATCGACAAAATCTTGTAAATCGCGGCCACCCATGTGTCGATAAATAGCAGTTCGGTAGTCGCGGCCATAGCCCTCGCTTGCGCGGTAATCGACGTCCAGAACGGTATAGCCTTTGTCGATGAGCATTTGATGAAACATGAACTCACGTTGGTAATAACTCCAGTAATGATGCGCGTTTTGCAAGTAACCGGCGCCGTGCACAAACAAGACCGCTGCGCCATTTTTGTTTTGCGCCTTGGGCGTGTACATGCGTGCGTAAACTTCAACGCCGTCTGAACCCTTAAAGCTCAATACTTCAGGCTTTTGCCACGGATAGGTTCGGAATACTTCTGTCGTTGACTTCGTTAGTTGCACTTGATCTTTCGGATTTTTAAGCGAACAAGTAAAGATTTCCCACGGTTGGGTGCTCGTACTGAAACGGTAAGCCAATTGCTTCTCATCTGGCGAAAGCTGTACTTCGTAGGCGCCAAGTTCTGAAAGTATTGGTTTGATTTCTAGCTTTTTAAGATCCAACTGATGAAAACTACGCGCGCCAGGATGATTCAAATTTGTGTTCAGGTAAAAAGAATTGCTGTCCTTAGCTAAGAGCACTTGATGGACTTCATAGTTGCCGCTTGTGAGTGCCATCTTGGTTTGGGTCGGTAAATCAAAGGTATACAAGTGAGAATAACCTGATGCTTCTGATTGAAAATAAATGGTGTGGGCGTCACGAAGCCAACCAAGTGTGCCCGTTTCAAAGTTCCATGAAGAAATCCCGGGCCCGCCTATCCAAGCGCTGTCGTGCTGGTGCTCCAATTGCTTTATATGGCCTGTTTCAAGTTCCAGGCAAACAATCCAGCGGTCTTTGTTGTCTGCACTGCGAATGTCTAGTAAAGCCAAAGGCTTGGTTTTGGCAAAAATTGCTGGGTGAATAATAAGTGCACGTTCTTCGGCATTCATTTGGGTGAGCCCTGAAAAATCGATTTCAACTAAAGAGTCGGAACGTAAATCATGTAGAAATAAGCGCTGAGATGGTTCTTCGTTCATCACTTTTGAGCGCGCTTTTTCATTGTAGACATGTGCGTCGGCCGATATGAAATGTGGCACTTCCGTTGCTTTTTCTTCGGGTTGTTGTTCTTCTTTGAGCAAGACAAAACGTGCTGTGGGGTCGACTTGCAGGGCGCCTTGTTGTTCGAACGAAATGAATTTAACGGTAGGCAAATCGAATTTGGTGCTTTGTAATTCTTGCTTGCGAACGCTTTCAAAAAATTCAAGTTCTGTTTGAGACAAGCCGTCTGAAGCACGCTTTACAGGTGTTAACTTTTGATAGCTCACTAAACTTTTTGCGCTGCCATTTTGAAGATCAAACACAAATAAACTCTGATCCTGCTGAAAAACAACGGTTTGCGCTTTGTTTTGAACTTGTAAATTCCAAATCGCATTGCTAAACAATGGATATGACTTGATTTGCTGGGTTTTTGTATCGAGGCATTGCAGCTTTTGGTCGTGTAGCCTGAGGTAATTTAATTGATCCGCACCAGCCGTCCAAACCCAGCGGTCTTGCCACTCGTTTTTGCTCAAGACTTTCGTTTGTTTTTGACTCAGGTCATGGCAATAATAGGTTTTCTGCAAGGAATCAGGATGCTTCTTCCAATAATAAATCAGTTTGCCGTCGACAGACCACTCTGGGGACTCAGGTAAGGCGCCTACAAAACCTGGGCCTCTCATGATGAGATCAAGTTGGAGCTGTGCAAGGCCCTTTGCACCAAGACAAAGAACAAAAGCAAGGAACACGGTAATTTTCATTCGCTAAAAATAGAAATAATTGTACTTTTGAGTCAAAGAATCGGCATGAAGAAATTGCTTTATATGATATTACCCGAAAGGGCCTACTTATTTACCCTGCATCGGTTCTTCTACCTGCTTTATGATCTAGGGCTACTCAAAAATAAAGAAGCCTTTAAATTTCATTATTTCATCAAGCGCATCATACAACCCCAGTTTGTCGTGATCGACATCGGCGCCAACCTTG
>CANHSA010000065.1 GCA_947463345.1 Flavobacteriales bacterium | reverse complement strand
TACGACACTCAAACTTTTCAATTGAAAAAAGAATTGAGTTATTCAGGCGAGGGTTGGGGCTTGTGTACCGATGGCAAGCAGCTAATTATGTCCGACGGAACCGAGCGCCTCACATTCAGAGACCCCAACACCTTTCAAACGCTTCGGACAATTGAAGTCTATACGGACCAAGGCCCGCTTCCGCAACTCAATGAGCTCGAATACATCGACGGACTCATTTATGCTAACATTTACACGACTAATTTTGTGGCGGTTATCGAACCTGTGCTTGGGCGCGTTATTGCACTGATCGACGCAGGAAATTTAGTTACTGCCGGAAAGGGCAGTGGTGAGGTGCTCAACGGCATCGCTCACAACCCGAAAACTGGCAAAATTTACATGACAGGTAAATTCTGGTCCAAAATGTTCGAAGTCAGTATAATCAAATAGTTGGCAATGGAAAATCAGCGCAAAGATTGGGCGGAAATCAAAAGTAACGACAGCTGGTCTATATTTAAAATCATGGCCGAATTTGTGGAGGCCTACGACAAAATGGCCAAAGCGGGGCCTTGCGTCGCTATTTTTGGTTCGGCAAGAACACAACCAACACATCCGCACTATGTACAAGCCGTCGAAATTGGCGAAAAACTTGCGCGCGCCGGCTATGGCGTCATTACCGGTGGCGGCCCAGGCATCATGGAAGCGGGCAATAAAGGCGCAAAGCAAGGCGAGGGTGTTTCGGTTGGCTTGAACATCGATTTGCCTTTTGAGCAGTTTCACAACATTTACATCGACCGAGATCACTACCTAGAATTTGATTATTTCTTTGTGCGAAAAGTCATTTTTGTGAAGTATTCACAGGCATTTGTCATCATGCCTGGTGGTTTCGGCACCCTAGACGAATTATTTGAAGCCATGACCCTTGTTCAAACTAAAAAGATAGCCAAGCGCCCGATTGTCTTATTAGGAACGGCCTATTGGAGCGGACTTTTTGAGTGGGTTCGGAATGTCCAACTTAAAGAAGGATATATTTCTGAAGCTGATTTGTCTTTGTTTAAAATCACTGATTCTTCTGACGAAGCGCTACAGTTTATCGATGACTTCTTTAGTTCTCATGCGCTTTCTCCAAATTTCTAAGCATCTTTGTAATACATTTACCGATACACTATGTTGGATAAAATCAAAAGTACGCTTAGGTTGGTCATACCATTTGTAAAGACCAAACACTTCTGGAAGCATTTTGGACTCGTTATCTTGTTCTACCTTGTCATGGTATTTGCAACCATACTTTATCTAGATTTTGCAACCAATCATGGCGAAAAAATCGCTGTGCCAAATTTTGTCGGCTTGTCGGGAGAAAAAGCCAAACAGCGCATAGAAGACCTCGACCTTACTTATCAAATCTTAGATAGCATCTACGATCCTAAATTGCCAGAGGGCACGGTAATCGAACAACTCGTTGAACCAACTTCGCTTTCGCAAGTGTACGTGAAGTCTGGCCGCATTATTGGTTTAAGATTATCCAAAAGAAACCAACTTGTCGAAATGCCGAGTTTGCTGCACAAACAAATTCAGTTTGCCCAAAGTATCCTTGAACAACGCGGCTTGCGTTACATTATTCAGTATCAACCAACTGCCGAAGCCAACGGTTCGGTCCTCGATCAGCGTTATAAAGGTCGCCGCATCAAAGAGGGTGACCGCTTGCCAATTGGCGCAGTGGTAACCTTAATTGTAGGTCAAAACGATGAAGGCGAGCCAATTGCTTTGCAAAACTTCATTGGCCTTACCATGTCGGAGGCGCGCTATATATTTGATACGCTTGGCGTGAGCTCTTACTCGTTCATTTGTCCAGATTGCCTGACCAGCCAAGACTCCGCTGCTGCTCGAATTTTTTCTCAATCACCAGAATATATTGAAGGAACTACCGTTTTTAAGTCCACTCAATTTATCCTCTCCATGCAAAAAGGAGGAGACGGACAAAATCCTTAGTCTATGATGCGTTTGCTATTATTGTTTTCAATTGCTTTGTTTTCGACTTCACTTTGGTCGCAAGGTTTTGAAAAAGGTCCTATCACAAGAAATTTTGAGCTAAGCAAGTCGCAGCAGCTCCTTAAAAGCACTACCCACAATATCGACAGTACTTTTTACTATACGTCAGACACACTTTCCCTGCCTTTTTTTGATGAATTTTCTTCGGATAAATTCCAGAAATATACCGCACAATACAACGATCCAGGGGTGAGTTCTACACTCTATTACCAGCTGCTCGATCCAAATACCTTAGCTGCGCTCAGTCCGAATCAAACCTTTACTGACCAAGCAACTTTTCGCCGCACTTTTGATATCGCAACAAGTTCATTTGCCGATACTACTTTTCCGACAACAGCTGTTAAAGTCGCTGATTTCTCCGCTTATCCCTTGACTTACCAGACGCTAAATTTGTATCCTCCGTATTATATTTACGATACTATTGGTGTGCCCGATACTCCAGATACCGTTTGGGTGCAAAACCCAAGTTATTTCCAAGATTCTGTGCGGATTTTCTTCGCAACACTCAACAATCCAGCTGCACTTTGGCTAGATAACCACGCTTATCTCAACCGCCGCTTTGGGGTTGCGCCGCGTTCCTTGGGGGTAGTAACTTTTGATGGCCTTGACGCAACTGGATATCCTTATGCAATTGGCACGTCTATGACAAATACCGCTGATTATTTGCATTGCAAACCACTCGACCTAAGTGGCTACACCGCCACTGACTCCTTGTATTTTTCATTTTTAGTACAGTCAGAAGGTTGGGGCGATATTCCAGAAGCAACAGACTCCTTACGCTTAGAGTTTTACGCCAAAGACCTCGACCAATGGTTTTCTGTATGGTCAACCGCCGGAGACACCACAACACCATTTAAAGTTGTCCACATCCCTGTTTTAGCGGCCAAATACTTCAAAAAAGGCTTCCAGTTCAGGTTCACCAACTACGGTGCTTTATCGGGTGCTTTAGATCATTTTCATATCGATTACGTGCATTTGCGTGCGCAATCTAATCAAGCCGATACATTATTCAAGGATTTTGCTTGGGTTTACCCGATGAATACCCTACTCCAAGACTACACGTCTGTGCCATGGGATCACTACAAAAACACCCCTAAACCTTTCAGAAACGATTTTCCGATTGGCGTCCATAACGGCAGTACAAGTCCCGAGAACAATCAAATTGCGGGTCAGTTTGTTGTGGAGCATGCAGGTGCTCAGGTCAATCAGTTTACCATTCCAGGGAGCCAATTATCTGCAGGCGATTTGAACTATGAGCCCACCACCACCTACTTTACAACGCACAACATCAGTACTTTTGGTTCTTTCCCAACAAATATGGGCGGAGACCAACAAGCGTTTCGCGTAAAGGGAGACATCAGCGTTCAGTTCCCGAATCTCACACTCAACGACACCACTAGTTTTTACCAACCGTTCTTTAATTTTTATAGTTATGACGATGGCAGTGCAGAGGCGGCTTTTGGCCCAACTGGTATGCAAGCGAGATTAGCAGTAGAGTTCAATGCCTATGAAGCCGATTCATTGGTCGGTGTTTCTTTTCATTTTGTTCCATCCGTTATAGATGTCTCCTCTAAACTTTTCTTGCTGAGTGTCTGGAGCAACGAAAATGGTCAGCCAGGAACACTTCTTTATGAAGACGAAGTGTTCTTCCCACGCACCCCAATTTATGGTGAAGAGCGTGGTATTTTTGTGCCGTATTATTTTGCCGATACTCAAAAAGTAAGCGTACCTGCATCCTTCTTTATTGGCTGGCGACAACTAGACGCTGAGCGGCTCAATCTAGGCCTTGACCGCAATATCGATCATTCCGATAAAGTCAAATACAGCTTAGACGGCGGCTTCACATGGTATACTTCTCCTTTTGAAGGTTCAGCCATGATTCATCCTATCTTTTCAACGGCCTTAGATGCCAGTCTTGGCTTCTCTCAGAATGATGTTGCGGCCTTAGATTGGTCGGTTTATCCAAATCCGGCAAGTCAAGAGCTTACAGTTCAGTTGCCAGCTTCATTGCAAGGCACACCTATTTGTTTAATAGATGCTGTAGGCAAGGTGCAACAAACACAAACGACAACGACATTTGATATCAGTATGCTGCCTAATGGGGTTTATTTCTTGCAATGCCCTCAAACGCATCTGAGCGTACTTAAACTGGTTGTCAATCACTAATGAGCGAAAATTTAGAAATTGAAGTAGAAGAGGCCGACCTCTTCGAACACCATCGATTTAAAGCCGACCCTGGGCAGGAGGTTGTGCGCATTGACAAGTTCTTACTTGACCGAATGGCCGATACCTCCCGAAGTAAAATTCAGGTTGCAGCCAAAAATGGAAATATTCACGTCAACGGTGCTGCAGTAAAGCAAAACTACCGCGTCAAGCCCGGCGATGACATCGCAATTGTATTGCCTTACCCTGTTCGCGAAATCGAGCTCATTGCCCAGGATATTCCGATAGAAGTTGCCTATGAAGACGACGATTTATTAGTGGTCAATAAAGAAGCTAATATGGTCGTGCATCCTGGCTATGGTAACTATTCTGGTACGCTAGTCAATGCCTTGGTTTATCATTTTGACAACTTGCCAACCTTGCCAAAAGACTATTTCGGAAGACCCGGTCTCGTACACCGTATAGACAAACACACAACAGGACTGCTCGTGGTAGCCAAGACCGAAAACGCCCTCAATGACCTCGCTAAACAATTTTACGACCGCAGCACCGAAAGGCGCTATTACGCACTCGTTTGGGGCGATATCAGTGAAGATGGTACGGTTACCGGACACATCGGAAGGTCACTCAAGAATCGCAAAGTAATGACGGTGTTTGCGGATGGAGCTTATGGCAAACCTGCGGTTACTCATTACAAAGTGCTGGAGCGTTTTGGTTATGTGACCCTTGTTGAATGCAAATTAGAAACAGGCCGCACCCATCAGATTCGGGCGCACATGCAATTTATCGGACATCCGTTGTTTAACGACCTCGAATACGGTGGAGATCGCATTTTAAAGGGCACAAAATCTACGGCCTATGAAAAATTCATGACGAATAATTTTGCACTGCTACCCGGACAAGCCCTACACGCCAAAACATTAGGTTTTATACAGCCAAGGACCAAAGAGTATCTCGAGTTTGATTCTGAGCTTCCTCATGGTTTTCAGCGCTTATTAGAACGGTGGAGAACCTATTGTTCGGATTTTAAATAAAATTTCTCTATTTTTGCTTTCCTTGGTTACTTGCCAAGCTAAAACTACGCTTTATGAAACAATTATTCATTGCCGCTATCCTATCCTTGATGACCGCATCGGTGAGTTTTGCTCAAACCGTTCCCGATCCAAAGTTCGTTCGTCAGGCCAATGAAGTATTTATCTCAGGAAACTACTTTGAAGCCATTAATGTTTGTCAAGATGCCTACAAAAAACTAGGTGCTCGCGGCTCTTTACGCCAAAAAGGCGACATGGCTTTCAAAATAGCCGAGTCTTACCGCGCAATTGAAATCTACGACAAAGCCAACGACTGGTATGGCACTTGTATCGAGCTCAAGTATTTCGATGTAGTACCCGAAGTATATTACTATAAAGGCGACATGCAGCGCATGATGAAAGACTTCGACAACGCCATTAAAAGTTACCGCGAATTCAAGCGCGTTGCTCCCAAGTCTCGCACCAAAGAAGTCGACGATGCCATCATGGCTTGTGAAAAATACAAAGACTTCGATGAATTCGAAACGTCAAGATTAGTGGTGAAGCCTGAAGTCAAAATCAACACCAAACAAATGGATATGGCGCCTACCTTTATGGACAAAAAAGGCAAGATGGTTGTGTTCAGTTCTTCTCGCGATGAAAGCACTGGTGCAAAAAGAGACCCCATTTCCGGTGAAAAATATATGGACCTCTACATCGCTGAATACGATGTAAATGGCAATCCAACGAGTGTAAAATCTTTGGATACCAAAGGTGTGGTCAACACCACTGCTAACGAAGGTTCAGCAACATTCGATTCTAAACGCAAAAACATTTATTTCACGCGTTGTCCCAATGCTGAGAAAATGGACCTCGGTTGCGAGATCTGGACAGCCAGCATGAGCGGTCAGGATTTTGAAGAGCCACGCAAAATTTCATTGACTGTTTCTGATACCATTTCAGTTGGTCATCCTTGTTTATCACCCGACGATCAAATGCTGATTTTCGCGTCTGACATGCAGAAAAGCCCGAACGGTGAAAAATCTTTTGGCGGTCGCGACCTTTGGTACGTAACTTTCGACAAGCGCACTAAAACTTGGGATTCTATTCCTCATAACATGGGTGCTATGTTCAATACTGCAGGAAACGAACTTTTCCCTTCAATTGGCCCTAATGGTCAACTTTATTTTGCTTCTGACGGCTTGCCAGGAATTGGTGGTCTAGACATCTTTGTTGCTGAGCAAGTTGCAGGCGAAAACAAATGGACTGGCGTTAAAAACATGGGTTATCCATTCAATTCTCAAGGCAATGACTACGCCATGTCAGACTTCGATGGCAAGTCTGGTTTCTTTACCTCTGAGCGCAAAACCACTAGCAACCAAGAGTATGCACCAGAAATCTGGAGTTTCAATACCCCTCCAAATCTTTTCGACTTACGCGTAACCGTATACGAATCAGGTAAGAAATCTAAAAAATTAGCTGGCGCTAAAGTATACGTAACTATCTCTGATGGCACTAAATTAGAAGGCGTTACCAAATCAAACGGCAAAATTGCCTGGGATGCCATGCCTGACAAAAAAGGCCGTTACATTCTTGCTGGCAAAGAATTCACGCTAAAAGCAGAAAAAGAAGGATACTACGAAGATAAAAAAGGTGCTAAGTTCTCCACAGTCGGGTTAGAGCAAAGTCAAAGTTTCTTAATTGAAATGCCTTTGTTGCCTGTTGGTGAAATCCGCACGCCAGAAATCCGTTATGTATTTGATCAATGGGTATTTATCAACGATGCAACTTGTATGTCTCTAGACTCCCTTAAGTTCTTAGACAGCATGCTTAAAGAATATCCAAATGTCACCATCGATTTATTCTCACACACAGATGCACGTGGTGGAGACGCGCGCAACCAAATGCTTTCTGAAAACCGTGCGAAAGCAGTTTACAAGCATTTAGTTGAAACTTGTGGCATTGACCCACGTCGCATTCGTCCTGTTGGACGCGGCGAAATGGAGCCTGCAACCTGGGTAGACCCAACTGGCAAAACAGTTGTCCTCACAGAAGACTACATCAATCAGTTTAAAACAACTGACAAAGCCAAGTTTGAAATGCTACACACCATCAACCGTAGAACAACCGCCAAGATCACCAGTACCACTTTTGATCCGAATACGGCTCCTGCGGCAGACCCTGAATACCGCAAGTTCAAACAACTTCCAAGATTATAACAAGAAAGGCGTCGGAAGGCGCCTTTTGTTTTTGAGCCATGAGACGCCACTTACAAAAAATTGTATTTTTCTTCGAACTCCAATCTTTTGGGGTTTGTGAGTGGTGGGCCCGCCGTTTAGGCATCCGCACCAACAAAGTTAGGCTTGGGTTTATATACTTTAGTTTTATCGGTTTGGGCTCGCCTGTACTTCTTTACCTCATCATGGCTTGGATCCTAGAGCACAAGCATTATTTCAAGTTTCAAACCAAACGCAAACAATCAATCTGGGATTTATGAAATTGCTCATTACCGGCAGTAATGGCCTTTTAGGTCAAAAAATTGTCGATTTATGCTTGGCCAAGCAAATTAAATTTCTAGCTACCTCCAGTGGCGCTAATCGCAATTCAAAATGTCCAGCGCATGCTTATGAGGCTTTAGACATTACTGATGAACAAAATATTCAAACAGTATTGAAAGGCTATGCGCCAACACATGTCATACATACTGCGGCCATGACCAACGTAGATCAATGCGAACTGAATCCAGAAGCATGTGACCTCGTAAATCGCCAAGCGGTACTGATGCTTGCAAAGTATTGTCACCTTTACCAAATTCATTTTCAACTACTTTCCACTGATTTTGTTTTTGATGGCCTAGCTGGCCCTTATACAGAGTCTGATCAGCCAAATCCACTGAGTGTTTATGCGCGCTCTAAAGTGGAAGGCGAAAATATCGTGCAGCAATTAGAAGGCCTTAGCTATTCTATCGTTCGCACTATTATTGTTTATGGCAAGGGCGAACAATTATCCAGATCAAACCTCATTCTTTGGGCAAAAGAAGCACTTGAAAAAGGCAATCCGCTGCAAATCGTCGACGACCAATTTAGGGCGCCAACCTGGGCCGACGACCTCGCTTGGGCTTGTATGCGCATCTGTGAACTCAATCAGCAAGGCATTTTTCACATTGCAGGACCCGAGACCCTATCGATTTATCAAATTGTGGAGCGCGTAGCAGCGTTTTACGGGCTTCCAATGCAGCAAGTAAGCAAATTAAGCAGCAGTACCCTTCAGCAACCGGCAAAACGCCCCCCGCATACGGGTTTCATACTCGACAAAGCACGTACGGTGTTGGGCTACAATCCACACACCCTAGAGGAGACCTTTGCGCTGCTGTAATTCAGAAAAAAATTTATCTTTACCTACCTAAAAAAAATAGATTATGAGTGTTTGGAGAAAAAAACCGGTAAGTCACTTTGAACGTGACATGAAAAAAAATGACCTCAACCGTGTTTTGAGCCGATGGGGCCTCACTTCATTAGGCATTGGAGCAATTATCGGCGGCGGTATTTTTACCTTGACTGGTATTGCAGCACATGACCACGCTGGTCCGGCATTGGCCTTGTCTTTCGTCATTGCAGGTGTGGGGTGTTTGTTTGCCTCGCTTTGTTATGCTGAGTTTGCTTCTATCTTACCAGTTGAAGGTTCTGCATATGCGTATTCCTACGGCACAATGGGTGAGCTCTTTGCTTGGATCATTGGCTGGAACCTCATTTTGGAATACATGATGGGCGCTACAACCGTTGCAGTAGCTTGGAGTGGTTATTTTGAAAAGCTCCTGCATCAATTCGATATACATCCGCCCATGTGGCTTATGAACGACGCATTAACAGCTGCAGAAAAATCACATGAAGCAGGTATTCCAACCCCAGATTTTGCCTTTAATTTGCCGGCATTCCTTATTACTTGGGTAGTTACAGCCATTCTCGTGAAAGGGATCAAAGAGGCGGCTAAAACCAACAACATGATTGTCATTCTGAAGGTTGCGGTTGTATTGTTTGTCATTTTTGTGGGTTTCTTCTTTATTGATACTGACAACTACGTTCCTTTTATTCCTGAAACAGTAAATAACGCCGATGGCTCCACTTCATTTGGGTGGTCTGGGGTAGTCACAGCCGCCACCATTGTATTCTTTGCTTATATTGGTTTTGATGCGGTATCTACCCAGGCGGGTGAGGCAATTAATCCTAAGAAAGATGTTCCTTTTGCAATCATCATGTCATTGGTCATTTGTACGGTGTTATACATTGTTGTCTCCTTAGTATTAACCGGAATGGTTCCGTATAATGAACTCGACATCAAGGCACCTGTTGCCTCTGCATTTGAGGGCATTGGTATGCCGTGGGCAACTGTCCTGATTACCATTGCAGCAGTTGCGGGTCTTACTTCAGTGATGCTCGTCATGATGCTCGGTCAAACGCGTATCTTCTTAGGTATGGCTAAGGATGGTTTGTTGCCATTTAAAGTATTTGGCAAAATTCACGAAACCTACAAGACGCCATTTAGAAGTACTATTTTAGTTGGAGCAATCGTATCAATTGTTGCAGCAACAACCCCTATTGATAAAGTTTCCGAAATGTGTTCAATGGGTACGCTTCTCGCTTTTGCCATGATTTCCATTGCCGTTCTGATCATGCGTATCAAACAACCAGATTTAGAGCGCCCATTCAAGACGCCAGCGGTTTGGTTTGTTGCAATTGCTGGCGCCGGGTTTAACTTTGGCCTTATGTATTTTGTACGCCCTGATACCTGGGTGGCGTTTATCATTTGGTCAACACTTGGCTTGATCGTTTATTTCTTGTATTCACGTAAACACAGCAACCTGAACGGCTATGCGTTCGAAGAGTCCTTAACCGGCCACGACGCTATTGTGAATGCCTCAGAAGAAGACTAATGGCTAGCGATAACAAGCGCTCCCTCGGCCTGCTCGACGCCACTTTATTGGTGTCTGGATCCATGATTGGCTCCGGAATTTTTATTGTTTCGACACTCATGCTGCGCGATATCGGTTCGCCAGCATGGTTATTGGTGCTTTGGGTCCTGACGGGGCTCATCACCATCTTTGCGGCACTCAGTTATGGTGAGTTGGCTGGCATGATGCCAAATGCAGGTGGGCAGTACGTTTACATCCAGCGCGCTTATGGCAAAATGGCTTCCTTTCTTTACGGCTGGACCGTCTTTACTGTTATTCAAACAGGGGTTATTGCAGCAGTTGCAGTAGCCTTTGCCAAATACACTGCTGTATTTTTTCCGAGTTTGAATGAAGTTATCTTCGACTCTTCTTTTTTAAGTATTTCGTGGGCGCAGGTGCTAGCCATTGCCTCGGTTATATTGTTAACCTATTCGAATGCGCGAGGGGTTCAAAACGGTAAGATGATTCAGTTTGTGTTCACTTTTGCCAAATTATTTGCGTTGGGCGCACTCATTGTATTGGGGATTTATCTTGGC
>CANHSA010000064.1 GCA_947463345.1 Flavobacteriales bacterium | reverse complement strand
GGTCACTCTGACAAAATGCCTTCCGCTATGCGGAGGGCATTTTTGATTTAAGGCCGTTGCGAATTCATTCACAAAATGGAGTTCAAACAAAAATCAAGAGATCTCCTTCAGTAATTTCTTAGGCTCTTGACGATTATCCCAGAATGCCATAACGATTATTTGAGTTTCAGTGATTTTATAATACAAACTAAAATGACCCATGGCAGATTCTCGCAAGCTATCAAATTGCGTTTCCTTGAATGCTTCAGGATTTTTTGAGATGACTTTTAGATGCTTTGCGGTAATCTCAATTAACTTCTCAGCAAATGCTGTGCTTTGATTTCTCTCGGTCCAATATTTCAATATTTGTCGACGCTGTTTGGCAGCAGTATCGGTCCAGACTATTGTCCTTTTAGCCATTCAAGGTCGTTTTTGTCTAGCTCACTTTGAGATATTGTTCGACCATTTTGAAGGTCCACTTCACTCATTTCGAGCATCAACTTTTGCTCTTTAGTCAATTGAATCTTTCCAATTTCAACTGTACTATTATCTACCAAACGAAGCAGAGCCATCAAATAATCTTTATCTGAGATAGCAAGCAGTCTGTCAATAATTCCATTTCTAATTACATCGACTTGGGCCATGACTTTTTTATTTCTACTAAATTAATAATTCAGTTGAGTAAATCCAAATGTCATGATATCCCCCACCCCATCCAAATCCTCATAAAAGTAGGATTTCTCGATCCCTAGGGTTTCTATGCTTGGATTGAACAAATACGAGAGGATCTGAAATCCTAACTTCAAAACTCGTTCTACTGAAAATCCGTTCAATTAAATAATTGAATACATTTGAATAAGATATATCTAGCAATATTTGAATGAAACTATCTCATTTTTTCTATTCCTTGATCCTTTTGAATTTTGGAATTTTCGGTCAGAATAACATCAAAAAATACAATTTCAAAGTTGTTGATAGATATTATTTTGATAGTCTTCTTTACTACGGATGGGAGTTTGAATTTCAATTTGAAAGGGAGATGATCAATGACTCTGTTATTGTAGAAAAAAATTTATTCTTTCCTTGTGATACTTTTATGATTTCCAAAATGGAATGGAAAAAAAAGGAAAACAATGAATGGCAAATATTTATCAATCAAGCAAATGCACGAGATTCATTGATCAAATGGAATTCAGCGTTTCTCCAATTTAAAACTACCGTCATATTGGAAAATGAAAAAGAATATTTTCTCTATTATCTTTTACCATATCTAGATTTTCACGATGATCCATTAGTTTTCTATTTTAATTTTGAGGAAGGGTTCGTCCGGATAGACTACAAAGATTTTATTTTAAAAAGATTTTGATTTTTCAGTATTAAAAGATAAAGCATTGTAAATGAACACCAATCAACAAGATATCGAAGAAATATATCGATCAAAAACAAACTTTTTGTTGTTGCCTTATCACACTTATAATTCTTAAAAAAAAAGGCCCATACATTCTACTGCACAGGCCTGGTTCAAGCAAAGCTTATTGTTTTATGCTTTTGGCATCAATACTTTGTCGATTAAATGCAATGATACGGCTCCAGAAAATTGAACTCTAGAACATGTTCTACTGAGCATTAAAGTGAAAATGATTAAATTTCCAATTCCATAAAGCATTGGCCATGAATAAAATAATCAGCACCTACTTGTTTTTCTACCTTCTTTTTTCAAATATTTCTTTTGCACAATACTTTGGAATAGAGGGTTCCACTTGGCACTTTTCAAAAGTGAATGTCGCTATATTTATGCCGGGAAGTCTCAATGAAAGTTACATGCACATCGCCTCTAGCGGAGACACCACTATTCACGGTAAGGTATGCAACCGACTCGTGAACAGCAGCCCGCTCTGGTGCTCCAATGAACAAGGCACGAAATTCACCTATTACGCTAATGATTCTGTTTTTTACTACGAGCCAGCTTACGATTCCTTTGAACTTTTGTACGACATGAATGCTTCTCAGGGTGAGTCCTGGTATATCCGTATTCCAGATTACAACGACGAAGACACCATTTCTGTACATGTCAATTTTACAGATACCGTAACGATCAATGGGGTGCAACTCAAACGACTGCAAGTCTCCTACAACACACACTTTGACAACATGGCTCCCTTTTCTTATGACTCTGAAATCATTGAAAGAATTGGCGACACCCACTACCTATTCAATTTGTTGCCCGAATGGAGTTATACTTGCGATGAAGCAATTGTAACTGGTATGCGCTGTTATGAAGACCCCAATATGCCGTTGTACACAACTGGAATCGCCAGCAGTTGTACTTTTCAATCCTATATCGGACTTGACGAACAAGAATTAACCCAACTCATGGTTTACCCAAACCCTGCCTCCAATACAATCAATTTATCCATCGAAAATGGAGCTGAAGTCACGTATGAAATCTTTGATTTATTAGGGAATTTAGTGGCTTCAGGGCAAACCTATTCTGAAATTGACATCAGCACACTCGTTTCTGGAAGCTATCTTTTGATGGTTCAGGATAAGGGGATGTTGCGAACAGGTAAGCTACAAGTTGTTTCGTGATCTTGAACCAACTCAATAAGAAAAAAAGAATATTTCACGATCATTTCCAATTTTATTTAGGCTCGTTTCCCTCTGTTAATCGCGCCAGCCTTCTTTGCTGTGCTTCGAGTTCTTGGTTTTGCATTTCGGTGTTAATTTGCTGATTGCTGCGCGGTTTGTAATAGCCATAAAGGATCGCAACGCGTATGAGTTCATTGCCACTGCCAACATCGAATTTTTTCATGAGTTGGGTACGCAGGCGGTCTATATTTTTCTTGGAAGTGGCCATGTGCTCGCCTATTTGCTTACTGGTAAATCCGTCACAGATGAGTTGCAAGAGCTTGAATTGGCGCTCATTGAGTTCAAATGGTGCTGTCGGGGTGTCCTGAACTGAGTTGGTCTGATTGAATTCTTTGACGTGCTCCGACATGATATTGTCAAAATGACCAAAAACATGAACGGCTTCTATGGCTTCTTGCATTTCATCTATAGAACATTCTTTGAGCAAGTATGCATTGGCGCCGGCACTTAGCATTTCTGCTGAAATGGTAGGGTCGGCATGCATGGTGAGCACTACAATTTTAGGTTTATTCGGGAGCTCTTGCAGTGCTTCAATGGTTTGCCAACCGTTCATAACTGGCATTTCTAGATCGAGCAGCACCACATCTATTTGTCGTTGACCAAGTTCGTCTAAGAAGTGTTGGCCGTTGGCGGCATCAAATACAACTTCAATATTGGAGAGTTCTGCGAGCATTTTACACAAAGCCTTTCTCACCACCTGATGGTCATCGACAAGCGCAATGCGAATTTTTTCTTGTGAAAGTGTTGTCATCGTCAATTAAACGTTTCGTCGTTCAAAATTAGGGGGCTAATAATTGTGGTCTGTGCACTTTTTTCAAAAACTTCATAGTGAATACTTGCGCCAATTAGGGCCAAGCGGTAGCGGATGTTCTCCAAACCAAAAGTGTCGGAATCCGCAGCAAGTTTTTCGTAGTCAGCGTGTGAAAGCGGAATACCGTTGTGCTGAATTTGCAATAAAACCTCATTCGAAATACTCAAGCATAGCTTCATGTGGATACAACTTGGATTACTGTGCTTGAGTAAGTTGGTAATGAGCTCGCTCGCAATAAAGAAATTGTGGGTCATGATGGGTTCAGGTAGCACAACTGTTTGATCGAGAGTCGATTCAAAAGTAAACTGCGCGACCAAATTATTGGTTTTTTGTTGGGCCATGCGCTCTAATGCATTGGCTAATCCTAGCTTGAGTAAGTAATGCGGCATGAGTTCTTTGGTGATCGAGCGCATTTGGTCAATGCTCTCTTGTAAGAATTCACTGGCACCAATGAGTGCCGCGGTATCGATAACACCCTTCTCCCCTTTGCCCTTGGCCAAAAGAATCTGTTTTTGTACAATTGACAACAAGCCCCCGACATCGTCGTGCAACTGCCTGGCAATTTCGGTGCGCTCGTTTTCTTGGGTCTTGAGTACGGCACCAATTTTTTCAAGTTCTTTGTTTTGCAGCGCTTCTCGCATGAGTTCTTCGCTGAGCTCCAAAATGCGCCTGTTTTTATTAGACAACAGCACCATCCCTAGCGCCATGGCCAACGAAAAAAGCATACCAAAAATAATGATCAGGGCTAGTTTACTTTCTTCAATGAGCATAGCGGGTTTTGAGCTTGGTGAAAAAATAATAAGCAGCATACGAATGAAAGACGACAATCACCCCAAGAAAATATGGATAAACCTGTAACATGAGGTTTTCGTTTATCCTAAGAAAATCAAGATTCACTACGTAAAAAAAGACGGCCATATGAAAGCCGAGTAACCATTGATTGAGTTTCAATTCTGAAGTGGTTTGTTTGGTCTTGAACGTAATAATCATTAAAAGAAGTGTTGACAAGGATTGATAAGTCATATTCACGTAGAACGAGACAAAATGCAGTGTTCCATGCGAATTCACTTCTAAGAAGAAGATAAGTATGGGTAAAATATACAACATGAGCCAAACAAAACGGTAGCCGCTGAAATGAAGTTGTGCATAACGCAGGATTAAAAAAGTCTCTATAAACGTTGAGACAATTCCAAATGGAAGGGTATCAATTCCGATCAACTCCACATATAAAGAAGCAGAGGCATCACTTACAAAATGCAATAAAAACCAAAGAAATAGAAATAACACTTTGGTGTTTTTTGTTTTTCGGTAATAAATTAAACAGGGAATTAAGGGAAGTAGCTCCGAGCTTAAAAGAATCGAAATATAAATGTAATACTTTGTGTTCATGAGCTTATTTATTCTATACTATGTTTCTGCAGAAAAAATCGAATACATAGTATGTCAAATGTCAAGTATATCAACCAAAACAACGGATATACAATGGAAGCTACCTCTATACTATTACTAACGAAAGTAAGGTTCAACATATCAACAAAAACAATAATATGATAAACTAAATTGACATTAAGGAAGTAAATCAAGTGTGTCTGAACTTTTACATTGGTAAGGAGCCAAATGAGCAGCCCTGTTACAAAAACATAATAAAAAACATGTGACACATACATGATATCGTAGTAGTGCTCTAGGAAATAAAATTCAATTGCAAAAACCGTAAATGGAAGTAAAAATAAGAGCGCGACGTACCTGTTTTTGCTTTTGAGTAAGGTCAGAAAAAAAAGGAACATCATGAGGCATTCAAACAACACGGAAAAACTCATGATTTGCTCGGTTTTCCAACCTAGTGTCAATCGAATTGAGACAGGCAAGAGCATAGATAGAAACCGAGAAGTAAACCACCCCACCAAAGTCAAGGCATAGGTTCTTTTATGCCTAAAATAAAACCTTAAGCAAGCGCTTAATGCAACTGCGTCTGCAAGAATTAGGGCGAAGGCAAAAAATTTGTAATAAGCAGCCAATTAATTCGAATTAGAAGAACGGAAAGTACGCAAGTCTTTTGGTGAACATTTTCTGAATTTTGCTTGAAAGGCTAATTTATTTTTATGTAACAAATAAGCAAACCACAAATTAAAAATAGCTACAACGGCCAAAAAGAAAGGATATGTAAGGTCCATAAGGGCATGATTCTGTCGTATGAGTTCCAAATTGGCAGCATAAAAGAAGACTGCCATATGGTAAATCAAGAGGAGTTGAAAAAGTGAAAGAAAATGAGATTTTGCGTTCCTCTTAAAAATCAAAATAAGTAAAAGGATACTGCTAATTGCGTAGTAAAAAATGTTAATTTCAAATCGAGAGACATTGACAAGGGGCGTTGGGCTAACAAAACCCTGATAAAAAAGAATCTGAATAGGCACCAAGTACAGAATAAACCAAATCTTAGATTTTGAATCTAGTGAAAGTTGGGCCAAGCCAATCATTAAAATGGTCTCTATTACAATAGAAAAATAACTAAATGCAAATAGATTGCGTTGTCCTGCCTTAATTAAGATCAAACCGGTTAATACTTCCAATGACCTAACCGCAAACCAAAGAAACAACACAAGCATTCTGCTGTCTTTGCTACTGAAGTAGTTTTTAAAACTATAGAGCAACGGAAAAACACCCGTAAGCAACAAGATGGCAATTGAGAGGTTTAACATGACAGCCTAAGTTATCAAATTTGCTTCATTTTGGTAGTCAAAGCTACACCGATTACATGCATAAATTTGAAAGAATAGAACATGTTCTATATCTGATCAAACATCTTACGCTCAATTATCGATAACGAGCCCTTTTTTGAGGTAAGATCGAAAAAACCGAATACTTAAAATATTGAAAGTGATGTAAATCAACCAAACAAACGGATAAATATTGCCAAATAGTTCGCGATTAGATATGATGATATCAAGATTGGCGATGTATATCACTACCGACATATGAAAAAAGAACAGTATATGAATATATTTCAAGATGTCTTGGGCTATTTTTTCTTTATACATGATCCATATCAAAAGGCTACATACGGTGAGGTAATATGTTAAGGCCGTTAGGCTAAATGCAACTTGTTGGACTTCGGACAAATAAAGTTCAATTCCAAAAACAAAAAACGACAAGAAATAAAGTACTTTCCAAATTTTCCATTCTTTGGAGATCAGCAACTGACAAAAATAAACCAGAAGGGTATTTTCAAAAACAGTCGATATATTCTGAATATGGACTGGATTCCAACCAAAACAATAATCCCAGATCATTGAAAGCAAAGTTGTCAAAAGATGAGAAGTGAACCAAAGAGAGAGCACACCAAAAATCCGCTCTTTACTTTTGCGAAAAACAAGCAAACAAGCGTATAAAGCTG
The DNA here is from genome assembly GCA_947463345.1 of Flavobacteriales bacterium. GTDB lineage: Bacteria > Bacteroidota > Bacteroidia > Flavobacteriales_D > Crocinitomicaceae > UBA952. The sequence continues at coordinate 3,922 of CANHSA010000064.1, read as the reverse complement.
CGGCACTAAATAAAATTTGACCAATAAAAAAAATATAATATAAGATCATGGGCTGGTCTTTGTCGTTTTTCTAATTTACGAAAAGAAGCGGAGTCACTTACATGAACTTCTCTTTTTTCAGAACCAGGAATGAAAAGAATAGAACATGTTCTATAGTCAGGCTTTTTTTTGAAAAATAGATTTTATTTAGTTTCGTTGTCGTTAAGCAACCTACTCTAATTCAATAAAAAAGCAACACATGAAAAAAGTATTATGCTCTCTTATCTTAGCCGCCGCAAGTTTTACCACACAAGCACAAGATTATTACCATTCACTCGGCCTTGGCTTTATTGGATCAATCAACCATGTCATCTATTCGAATCAGTTTGAAGATGTAGATTCAAGACTCATTGGCACAGCGCCCTTGGCAACTTATAAAGCTTGTTTAGGTTTTGATATCAGCAGAAAGCAAACTTTTGCCATTACCGCCTACCCATCTATCGGTGGTTCAATTGCTGTTGGCGATATCAACTTAAGTTATGCACTCCCTGTGGCTGCCGAGCTCTATTTTGGCGACGTCGACGATCCGCATTTCAAACTTGGTCTTGGCGCTACTTATGCACGCACAACCTACAGCGACGACTTCTTTTCTGAATCGACCAATGTCTTTGGCCCCACTATCTCAACAGGTTTTCAGCTGGAAATCCGAGACAAATTCACTGAAGTCAATCTCAACTACACCTATGGCCTCTCGTCTTCTTCGGCCATTCCAAGCGGCTCTACAGTCACTAAAGATGTCAACCACGGTTTTGCAATAATGGTCCTTTACAGTTTGGATTAGAATTCTCACTTCTCCTCCACCCTCACCAACACATTGACCTCAAAAACACCGCTTTGCTCGGCCTTGTAATTGGTGTGCCAGTAGTTATTGAAAACATACAAATAAAGTGGAGAAACACTTTGATTATCGCGTTTCCAGACCTTAGCTCCCGCTTGCTGATGCTCGTCAATGGGGCCTCCTAGTTCTATAAGGTTGCAGTCGGGTGTAAATACAGTGATCTTGAATTTTTTGTCTTCGAGGATCAGATGATCTGAAACACAAATAAACTCTTTGTTAGAGCCCGATAGCTGGTCTGCAGGATAGTTGAGCAGTGTGTTTTCACCATAGGTCAAGGAAGGGTTGTCGAGCTGGAAAGGCAGGCAAATGTGCAAGGCTTCTTTGTCTCGGATGGCTTTTTTGTCGATGCGAAACCGCAAGTAAAATTCGTTTGGATCTGAAGTGGGCTCATACTGAATGTCGATCTTCAAATTTGGGTGTTCTATTGATTGCAAGCCCTTATTGATATCGATTTGCGTATTTGATAAAACTTCACTGACTTGAGGGGCAATGCCCAAACTGTAAATACAAGCCCCGAATCCAGGTGTGTCTTGCTTGAGTAGTTCTTGATTTTTATAGCGTAGAGACCGAATACCTGAGTGCGTCGAATCCCAGGTAAAAGTAAATTGATTACCTACTAATTTAGTGCATTTTAAAGGCTTTCCATATTGTTGATCTAGTCGCAAAAACTGCGCTTGTGCAGAATCTAGAAAAGACTTCTTGATGCGCCATTGTTCGCTGGTGAAAAAGACGTCTGGCGCCGAAATACTGCACCACGCGCCCCAGGTGTGTTCGTGAAACAAGACAAGGTTGCGGTGGATTTCTCGCAAAGCTGCTCGATGCTGATTTTTTTGAATTTCGTTTAACTGCCCTTCAAAATCAATGACTTCTTTGACCAAGCGGCGCGCCTGAATTTCTTCGGCAGCGGTTGAGTAAGCGCCATCTTCCCAATAAGGGCTGATTTCTCCTGATTGAACCGGTAAATCATTTTTGTATTTCTTTAAAAAATTCGAAAACAAGGTATCTAAATTGGAAAGCACCAATTGAGGTGCACTGTACTTCGAATTCCAAGCGGCTACAAGCTCGCAAAGCGTGGTATCTACGGGACCGTTATCGGCATTTTTGGTGTAGCGCAGTTGCACGACGTCGTAGGGATATGCCGACAACTCTTGGGTGTAGGCCGAGAGGCGCTTTTCCCATTCAAAAAACTGTTGGCCTGCTGAAATATTGTGAAAATACGAATAGCCTTTGCCGGCGGTCCAGACAAAAAGTTGTTGGGAGCTGTCCGTTTTGGATTGCCACATAAAAGGTTGGTCGCCAGTTTCGTGAATGACTCCACCTACGCGGTCGCCATGATCGGCATGGTTGGCAACGTAATTAGGGCCCAATGATAAATACGGAATTTGCTGTTGTGCATACGCCTCAAAAGCAGCATAGGTTTGCCCCGGTATGTCGGTCACCATGGCGTTGGAAATATGAATGCCGTACTTGCGTTCGAGTTCATGTGCATAAGCCGTGAGCCAAACAAATTCTTCGGGGCGCATGAGGCCGGTGAGGCAATTGGCATAGTTGGCTGAGAGGACCAACTGACCGGCCTTAATAGCGCCCACAAACGCGGCCTCTTCAGTGGCGCTGGCTTCTTTTAAGAAATTCTCCACCGCCCACAACGATTCTACGTGCCAAATAGGCTTTTGGCCGCCAATAGGACCCTTTGCAATCCAGCGCAGGGCCGCCCTAATGTTCTCGGTTTGGATCTTCGCTACTTCGGTTTGCAAATGCGAATAACCAATGTCGTTGTGCGAGTGGTGAATCAGGTGAAAAGTGAGGTCTTTGATGGGCTTCACCTCCAAAAAAAGTAAGGAATCTATACAGGGCTTGCCCTTGGCAAAGGCCCTAAAACGCAAGGTGTCTGTACCGATAAAAGCCGCCGGATACGCGGGTAGCGTCAGGTAATGATAACCTGGTTCAAAGTGATTTTGGAACTGAACATAAGTAGAAACAAATGAAATACTATCTATTCCTTCTTGGATCAGGCATTGCACATTTATTGGTCGTTTTTGCTCGGCTCTGAGCACCAACGCACTCGGTTGCACATTGACTTTAGTTTGCGCTTTGTACTGAAAAACCATCAGCCAATCGCGGCTTTGCAAATCCCGACCCACGATCTTAAAACGGCGCTTACCCAACAGGTTTTCGGGAAGTTCAATATTGAGGTAGCCAAACATGTCTTTGTTGATGTCTTTTTCTAGCAGCGCAAAGCTAAAATCAGATTGGGGCGCAAAAATGCTTTCGTGTTGAAAAGAATTGACCTCTACCCAGTTCTTTTTGGTTTCAAAAGTAAAAATCAGGCTATCGTCAAGATACACATCAAAAAGACGGTCTCCTCCACTTGTACCATTAGAAAAACCAATCAAAAATTGGTAATTCACCTTCCCTGCTTGAACAGTTGGCGCAGCGGCCTCCCATTCAATTGGCGAAACACCATTGCAGCGCGTCAATAAAGATAAATTGGCAAACTCCCTAAAAGGTGAAAAATAGCTGAGGTCTTCACCTGAAATTTTCTTGAAAAAGCCTGCAGGTTGGGTTTGAGCGTCTAAAAAAGTACTTAGCCCTAAAAAAAGTAAAATATGCCACCAATGTTTCATGCTCCTAAGGTAGTAAATTCTAATTTTGCACCTAAACTCCACTTATGCGCTTCAACCTTTCTGAAATCAACGAACTCATCCGTTCCAGACGCACGATCTACCCCGAGCAATTTTCGGACAGAAAGGTCCATAAAGAGCAAATTGAATTACTGCTCAACAACGCGCAATGGGCGCCTACGCATGGCAACACCCAACCATGGCGTTTTCAGGTTTTTATGGACAGTGGGCGTCAAAAACTCAGTACTTTTCTAGGTGAAACCTACCTTCAACTGACACCTGAAGGGCAGCAAGACGACGCCAAACTAGCCAAAATGCTGCGCCGGCCCTTACTCGCTTCTGCGGTTGTGGCCGTTTGCATGAAGCGTCAAGACAGCGAGAAAATTCCAGAAATTGAAGAAATTGAAGCGGTAGCGTGTGCCAT
>CANHSA010000063.1 GCA_947463345.1 Flavobacteriales bacterium | reverse complement strand
TCGCAGGACATGCTCAAAGAAGCGCTAGACCTCATCAATGTGGTGCCAAATCCTTATTACGCTTTCTCGGAATATGAGCGCAACAAACTAGACAACCGCATCAAGATCACGAACTTGCCTGAAAAGTGCCAGATCCGCATTTATTCTTCCAACGGCAAACTCATTCGAAATATCAAAAAAGACAGCCCGCAAACCTTCCAAGATTGGGACCTCACCAATCACGCTGGAATTCCTGTTGCATCTGGCGTTTACCTTATCCATGTGGAGGTGCCAAATGTGGGCGAGCGCGTACTCAAGGCATTTATTGCCATGCGCATGGTCGATTTGCAAAATATTTAACGAGTCTTTAACAAGTGGCCGTAGCAAGATGAGGTAATTTTACACTTCAAACAAATACTTATGAAACCGCTGTTTTTTTTACTTCCCTTCTTGACCCTATTTTCTTTCTTTGCCTCTGCTCAGGTCTACACCCTCCCTAATTTACCTTTTGCAGCCAGCGCATACGAGCCTTTCGTAGATGCACAAACCATGGAAATTCACCACGGTAAGCACCACGCGGCCTACGTCAACAACCTTAATAAAGCCATTACAGGCACTGCCATGGAGAAAATCAGCATGAACGACCTTCTTATGTACGCGAGTTTTCGTTCAGCAAGCGTGCGCAACAACGCGGGTGGTCATTACAACCATAGTCTGTTTTGGGATATTCTAGCACCAACAGCAGCGCAAAAACCGATCTCTTCAACCTTAGAAACCGCTATCATCAATCAATTTAAAAGTCTAGATTCTGTGAAAGCGGCTATCAATGCTGCTGCTACAACTCGTTTTGGAAGCGGTTGGGCTTGGTTGGTCGTCACACCAGAAGGCAAACTAGCCGTTTACAGCACTGCCAATCAAGACAATCCTATTATGGACATCAGTAAAGACCGCGGTATTCCAATCCTCGGCATTGACGTCTGGGAACACGCTTATTATCTAAAGTACCAAAACAAGCGTGCCGATTACCTCAGCGGTATTTGGAACCTCATCAATTGGGGAGTTGTTTCGGATAAATACGCTGCTGCGCTAACCGATCCTCTTTTAAAAGAATTAGAAAAAGACAACTGGTTGGCTATCAAAGATTTTCACAAAGTAATGGCGCAAACTTTTCATCCTGCAGAAGAAAAAAACTTTGCTCCTTTGCGCACACGAAGTGGTGAACTCTACGCCAAAGCGATCTTATTGAAAAATTCCACACCACCAGCATCTGCCAATAACGAACGCGTTCAGGAAGCCCTTACCCGTCTTGAAAAACAATGTTTGGACATCCATACTTTAGTGCAGAAGCCAAGCAAAAATATAGAGGCTCAAAATGCACTTTTGTTAGAAAAAATTACCAAAGCGCACGATATCTTTCATGAGGTAGAGGGCCTCTGCCACGACTAATTCGGACAGAACTTAACCTTGCGTTAAAACCTTTGCAACTCAATTCCGTATCTTTGTCAAAAAGAAGCCGGTGCGTTTTGAGTTAACCAAAGAATTTATTGCCGAACTGCGTCAAAAAATTGTCGCGGCAGATCAACTTTGGATCCAAGAGCAGGTCTTGGAACTCCACTACGCCGAAATCGCCGAAATTCTCGATAAGCTCACCAACGACGAAGCCAAATTCATCTACTTCATGGTAGACGAAGACACCCAGGCCGACATCTTAATGGAGCTCGAAGAAGAAGTACGCGACCGCTTCTTGGCCTCGCTCTCAAGTAAAGAGATGGCCGACCAGCTAGAAAACCTCGACTCCGACGACGCCGCCGACATCCTCGGTGACCTCCCCGATGACAAAATTCAGGAAGTCATCTCCCACATGGAAGACGACGAAGCTGCCGAAGATATCGTCGACCTCCTCAACTACGACGACGACACCGCAGGGGGGCTCATGCAAAAGGAGTTCTTTCAGGCCAACGTAGAATGGCCTGTGAATCGTGCCATCATCGAACTTCGTAAGCAAGCCGCTGACGTAGAAAAAGTTTACAATATTTTTGTGGTCGACGACGACGAACACCTCCTTGGAGTGCTCTCGCTCAAACGCCTGCTTTTTGCAAATGCCCGCACCAAAATTGGAAGCATTTACCAAAGTAAAAAAATCATTTCTGTCAAGGCCAGCGACACCGCTGAGTTGGTTTCTAAAGTCATGGAAAAATACGACCTCGTATCGGTTCCGGTGGTCGACTACCAAAACAAACTTGTTGGACGCATTACCCTCGACGACGTCGTGGACTACATCAAAGAAGAAGCAGACAAAGACTTCCAAATGGCAACGGGTATCTCCGACAAAGTAGATTCTGACGCTCCAATTTGGAAATTGAGTTTTTCTCGCCTGCCTTGGCTGATCATCGCCATGTTTGGTGGTACTATTGGCGCAAAAGTGATTTCTAATTTTGAAGCGAGCATAACAGCCATTCCAGCCATGGCCTTCTTTATTCCGCTAATTACCGCAATGGGTGGTAATGTAGGCGTGCAGTCATCGGCAATCGTAGTTCAATCGCTTGCTAGAGGCGACAAAGACCTCGGAAGAATTTTACCAAAAGTAATCAGAGAAGGAAGCGTAGGCCTCATGAACGGCCTCATCCTCTCAAGCCTCATCTTTTTAGTCGCCACCGTTTTTGTTGACATCCATTTAGGGGTAGTGGTTAGTTTGTCGCTCTTTACCGTGATTTTATTTGCTGCTATTTTTGGAACGATCTTCCCAATGCTCCTGAACCGCTACAAAATTGACCCCGCACTAGCCATTGGCCCATTTGTAACCACCCTTAACGATGTCATTGGCATCTTCATTTATTTCTCGATTGGCTTGTTGTTGATGTAATGAGCGTAAAACAACTTGGCCTCAAAGAAAATTGGCAACAATTTAGTTTACTCGTTTTGGTCAACGCCTTTGTGGGCGGCATGGTGGGCATGGAGCGTAGCATTCTGCCGGAATTAGCCGAAACAGAATTTCATCTCGCTGCTAAGACAGCCATACTCTCTTTTATTGTCGTGTTTGGTATTACCAAAGCGCTCACTAATTATTTTGCAGGAACACTTGCCAATACATACGGCCGCAAAAAATTGCTTGTGATCGGCTGGGTATTTGCCCTGCCCGTTCCCTTCCTTTTGATTTATGCACCCAGTTGGTCCTGGATTATCTTTGCCAATGTGTTCTTAGGAATCAACCAAGGCCTGGCTTGGAGCAGTACGGTAGTCATGAAAATCGATTTAGTAGGCCCCAAAAACCGCGGCTTTGCCATGGGCATCAATGAAGCGGCTGGCTACCTTGCTGTTGGCGCAGTTGCTTATTTGAGTGCAAGTCTTGCCAATAATTACGCAATTCGACCATACCCTTTTTACATTGGCATTCTCCTTTCAATTCTTGGGCTGCTAACTAGTATTTTTTTAATCAAAGATACACGCGGGTTTGTCCAACTTGAAAGTGAAAAAAGCAATGTCCCTTTGCTTGCTCATATTTTTAAAGAAACGACCTGGAAACATCGCAATTTAGGGAGTATTAGCCAAGGGGGCTTGGTCAACAACCTCAACGACGGCATGATCTGGGGTTTGTTTCCTATGCTCTTACTAAATAAAGGTTTTTCAATAGCCGAACTTGCCCAAATTATCGCCATTTACCCAAGTGTTTGGGGCCTCAGCCAATTATTTACAGGGAAACTCGCCGATAAATTCCCTAAAAAAACACTTTTGTTTTGGGGCATGCTCTTGCAAGGCTTCGCCATACTTGGCTTCATTTGGGCACAAACCTTCTTTGCTTTCGCAAGCCTCAGCGTGGTGCTTGGGCTCGGCACTGCGGTGGTTTACCCCACATTTTTAGCAGCTATCGCAGACAATACCCATCCAAGCCAGCGCGCGCAAAGTATAGGCGTGTATCGCCTCTGGCGAGACTTCGGCTACGCAGTGGGCGCCATCCTCACCGGCCTTCTCGCCGATTTTTGGTCTGTGAATACCGCCATTTTTGCCATTGGCAGCATCACAGTCCTTTCAGCACTTGTGATCCAATTGCGCATGCGTCCGGTTTCCTAGAATCAAAAAAGCTTTGTATCTTTGCACTCCACTAAATACCTGGAGAGGTGTCCGAGTGGTTGAAGGAGCACGCCTGGAAAGTGTGTATAGGTCTAAAGCTTATCGAGGGTTCGAATCCCTCTCTCTCCGCCAAAGTATTCAAAAGCTAGCCGAAAGGCTGGCTTTTTTTGTTTAACAAGCGTCAAAAGCTTGCTTTTGTAAGCATTGTAAAACACAAAAAAGCCAAAAGATGCGCAGCAGCTTTGCTTTTGAATACTTTGATTCCCCCCAAATAGGGTTCACGAGCGCAAGCGAGTAATCCGATCAAAAATTGAATGAGAGCGCAAGCGAGTAATCCGATCAAAGATTGAATGAGAGCGCAAGCGAGTAATCCAATCGTAAAAGAATCTCACAACGGCTTCCCCTTCAACGCCTGCAAAAGTGTGAGCAAGGCCAACAAGCCATAGATAAATGCTACAGCAATGGTGAGCTTGGTGTTTTTCAAAAGATAGAAAGATAATATCGGCAACACCTGCAAAGCATGCATACCAATAAAATGTGCAACTCTTAGGTCGCCGACGGTTTTGCTCCAGCCGAGGATAAATAAATTCGAGTTGTCGTTTAAGGCGCCAACGGTGTGGCTCAGTCGCGAACCCATAGCAAAGCCTTCAAAAGAAAAGATGACAAACAAAACGATGGACAAACGGATGGCCCAAACATAATAAGTGGGTAGCTCAGGGAAACTATTGCTAAAAAAAAGAAAACCCACATACGCAGTATAAATTGTGACCGCAGAGGCTGCAAGCGCCATCATAGAAAAAAGTATGGAGTAAACTGGCGTACTCAGGTTATAATGCGATAACTGCCCTCGGCCTGCTTGCAAAGTAATATAGGCGATCTCAAAGCCCAATAGAATGATAACAGTCCAATTAAAGAGCGACACATTGAAATTCGGTAAATAGGCACAATACCAAGCCATTGCCCAGGCAAAAGTCAAGGTAGAAAAAGCAAATTTAAAGGGTTTATACCAAGCGTTTACCCCATAAACTTGTGTGGTTGTCGTTTTGGCTAAAATCAAAAAAAGCACGGAAAGTACCAGACATGCCACACCGAAATAAAACATGGTTTCATTGCGGAATTTGAGTTGTTGTAGAAATGAAATCATTTGAAATAGCGTTTATTTAATTCGTGGCACAACCAAGCACTTCCCGCGCCCACCAAAGCGCCCACAAGTACATCGCTCGGGTAGTGTACACCCAAATGCATGCGCGAGTAACCAGCGGCACTAGCCCACAAAAAAGACGGGGCAATGACATACCATTTCGGAAAGGCTAAACTTAAAGAAGTTGCCGTTGCAAATGCTTCAGAGGTGTGTCCTGAAGGAAAGGACGGGCTGCCGGCTCCGGTAAGTTTTTGGATGTCGGGGTAGGTGACAAAGGGTCGGTCTCGTTGGATGGCATACTTCATGGAAATTGTAACAAAACCAGAAACCAAAACAGATTCTGCCAAGTAAATCCCTTTCATTTTTAGAGCACTATCATTGGTAAAATATCCGGTTGAAAAAGCAATGACCGGCGCAGCAAGCCCCACAGGCGAAACCGAATTGGTGATCAATTTAAACGTTGGGTCTAGCGCTGGATTTCGATCTAAATTGATTTTTCGAAGTAAATCAATATCGAGGTTTTGGGAGTAGTTGGTGTTTCCAAAAACAAAGAAAATAACGATAAAAATTCCAATTTTTTTCATGTGAATAATTCTATTTTACTGATAATCAGGGTTCGGAAATAAACGATACAAATGATCTGTATCTACTTCATCGCCAAACTGATAACGATGTTTGATGGTGGCTTCTTTTTGAAAACCAAAGATTTCCATGAGGCGATTTGATGCGGCATTATCAGTGGCTACAAAGGCTTCAATTCTGCGGAGTTGCATTTCGTTTTTACCGTAGTCTAAAATAGGAATAAGCGCTTCTTTCATGTACCCTTTTCTTTTGAATTCATCCGCTTTCAAACTATAGAAAAGTTCTGCGCGGTGGTGCTGCTTGGCCCAGGAATGATAACCCGCCCAACCGATGACCAAATTGCTGCTTTTCTCGACTAATTGAAAAAATTGTATGGTCAAATTGTACGTTGAAAAACCACCTTTGTAACGGCTGCATTCGAGTTCGTATTCTTCGTCGTTTTGATGACCAAATATTTGCATGATTTCTTGCTTTGAAGCTTGTGCAAAAATGTCATCGTAAGTGTTTTGATCGAAAGAATTCAAGTTCAATCTGGGAGTTGCTAACAATGGTTGAAAAGTCTTCACCAAACGAAGGTACTCATTCACTTTCAACTGAGAAAAAATCATGTAGAATTACTACCTTTGTTATTATGCGCAATCTCATCGCTTTTTTGCAACGTTTCCGGATCTTCTTGGTCTTTGCTGTGCTGCAAATTTTAGCCCTCACCTGGTACGTTACCTACCTGAGTTTTCCGCGCAATCAATTCCTCACCACCAACAACAATATCGCCATTCAATTCCTCGAATGGGAGCACGACCTCACCAAACATTTCAACCTCAGCAAAAACAACTCCCAATTGCAATGGGAAAACATTTACTGGCGCAAAAGACAGCCGCAATTTATGTACCAGCTGTCAAGGTCAAAAGTAAAGGTCAACGACACCATTTACGAGCAGCAATACACCTACATTCCTGCTGAGGTCATTAACTCTAGCATTGACCGCCGAAACAACTATTTTACACTCAATGTAGGAACGGCTCAAGGCATCAAGCGCGGCATGGGCGTTTTTTGTCAGCAAGGAGTTGTGGGCGTCATTCACTACGCAAGTAAGCATTACAGCTTAGTCAAAACGGTGCTCACCAAAGACATCAACATCGACGTCAATATCCACATGAAAAAAACTGATTTACCCGGTTTGCTCAAATGGGACGGCCGCGATGCACGCTATGGCATGATTACCGGTATCAATAACGACCTACGCATCAAAAAGTGGTCTAAAGTTGAAACACGCGGGGGATCGGGCATTTTCCCGAAAGGAATTCCCGTAGGCAAAGTAAGTTTTACAGAGCCCATCGAAGGGCAAGCACTTTGGAAAGTCGAAATTCGTTATGCAGCAGACTACCGCCGTTTGCAACGCGTCTATGTGATCAAAAATCTACATTTAGAAGAGCAAACAGCGCTCGAAGCACGCATTCCAGATGATGAATAAGCCATGAACGTCGTGTACAAACATATCATCCGCTTCGTCGTTTTTGCTTTTTTGCAAGCATTGGTTTTCAACCAACTCAATATCGGTTTTGGCATTCACCTCATGATCCAACCGCTTTTCATCATGTTACTGCCTTTTGAGCTTACCGTAATCCCCATGATGGGCATTGCCTTTTTGATGGGCTTGGTCATCGATATTTTTTCCAATACTTACGGCCTCAACACCTCCTCACTAGTTTTAATGGCTTATTTACGGCCTATCGTCTTTAAATTCTACGGGCCGCGCGAAGGTTACGACCCGCTCAAAGAACCAACCTCGCAAGACATGGGCTCCAATTGGTTTACCGTTGTTTACAGCATTCTCCTTGGATTGCATACATTTTGGTTCTTTTTACTCGAAATTTTCGAAATCGGCCGTTTGGGTTTCATCTTGCAAAAAACATTGCTAAGCGGGGGTCTTTCTTTCCTGTTAGCGCTACTCATTCAAAGTTTCATTTTGAATAGCAAACAGAAAAAATGAACCTAGACGCACGCAGAAATGTCATTCTCAGTTTCATCTTTTTGGTGGTAGGCATCTACCTCGTTCGCTTGTTTTACATGCAAGTCATCGACGACACCTGGACACTCCGCGCTCAAGAAATTGCCGAAAAACGCAAAGAAATCTTCCCGCCAAGAGGCGTCATCTTCGACCGCAATGGCAAAAAAATCGTTACCAACCAAACCTACTACAACCTCATGATGGTCGAGGACAGCATTGTCAATCTCGACACCGCTGCTTTTGCCAAACTCATCGGTTGGACCAAACAAGAAGTGCGCAACCGCTTCAAAGAAATTGTCAAAGGGGAAGGGTCTTACTACAACAAAATAACAGGCAAGCGTACACCCAATTACCAAACCATTCGAGCATATCCGTTTCTAAAAGAACTCACGCTAGAAGAAATGTCCCAAATTGCGCCGCACCTCGCCAACTTTAAAGGTTTCTATGAAGAAGCCACCAGCGCACGCAACTATCCTTACAAAAGTGCCGCTAACATTTTAGGTTACCTATCTGAAGTTTATCGCGAAGAAATCGAAGTAGACCGCTTCTACAAGCCAGGCAACAACATTGGCCGTGCTGGCATTGAGCGTTTTTACGAAAAAGAACTGCGCGGCATCAAAGGCATCAAATATATTGTCACTTCGGCGCTCAACAACGCCATCGAATCCTACGCCGATGGCAAATACGACACCACTGCACGCCAAGCCGATCCTTTAAAAATGGGTATGGACGTCGAGTTGCAAACCTATGGCGAAGCGCTCATGAGCAAGAAAAAAGGCTGTATTGTCGCCATTGAACCTTCAACTGGCGAAATCCTCAGCATGGTTTCTGCGCCCTCTTATGACCCCAATTTACTGGTCGGCAAGCGCAATATCAGCGCCAATTATCCGAAACTTGCTAGGGACCCTAACCTACCGCTCTTCCCGCGTCCGTTGCAAGCTGAGTACCCGCCAGGTTCCATTTTCAAATTAGTGCAAAGTCTTATTGCCATGCAAGAAGGTGTCATAACCGCCAACACAGGCTTTCCTTGCGACAAAAGCCTAGTGGGTTGCCACAACCATCCATCGGCCAGCAATATTGCCGAAGCCATTCAATATTCTTGCAACCCTTACTACTACATGGCAGTGCGCCGCATCATCCAGCAAGGTGTTAAAAAAAGCACCAATGCCGATGCCGAATACGGTCTCAACAAATGGTATAAATACATTCGTAGCTTTGGTTTAGGCGATATCTTCGATACTGACGTAAGTGGCCAACGACCCGGCCTTATTCCAAACCCTGCCTTCTACGACAAATGGTATGGTCATCACGCTTGGGCATTTTCAACCATTCGCTCTATTTCTATTGGACAAGGAGAAGTCAAACTCACCCCTTTACAAATGGCCAATATTGTAGCAGTCATTGCCAACAAAGGTTGGTACTACACCCCTCACTTTGTGAGGTCAATTGGAAAAAAAGGTTCTTTACCTCAATTCAGAAAAAAACGCTGGACCATGATCAACTACCAACACTTTGATCCGGTCATTGAAGGAATGCGCAGGGTTGTTAACGAAGCAGGTGGAACAGGAAAAATGGCGCGCTTAGAGGACATCATGGTTTGTGGCAAAACCGGAACAGTTCAAAACCCACATGGCGAAGACCACTCCGTATTTTTTGCCTTTGCTCCCATGAAAAATCCAAAAATTGCTATTGCAGTTTTTGTCGAAAATGCTGGATGGGGCGGAACATGGGCTGCACCAATTAGCGCCTTAATGATCGAGAAATACCTAAAGGGCAAGATCTCCGATCCGGATAAAGAAAAACGCATCATAGAAGCGCAAATTGCTTATCAATCTTCGAATTAATGCGCAAACAAGAAAGCCTCACCGAACACCTCGACTGGCCACTTTTTGGCGCACTCATCACGATGCTCATCATGGGTTTAGCAACGGTCTATTCTGTAGCCTACAACGAAGAAGCACCCTCTCTATTCAACTTTTCCGAAAAGTATGGCAGACAGCTTTTCTGGATCATCTTTTCTTTGTTTTTAGGTCTACTGGTTTTTTTAATAGATTCAGATATCTACCGCAAGTTTGCCATTCCCATTTATCTATCCACCTTGGTGCTGCTTGTCATTGTGCTTTTTATGCCAGCAGTGCACGGCGCACATGCCTGGTTGGGAGTAGGCTCATTTGGCGTCCAACCTGCTGAGTTTGCCAAAATTTCGACCTCACTCTTACTCGCCAAATATATCAGCGGACTTACCGTAAAGCAACAAACAACAGGTACCGTACTTACGGCAAGTAGCATTCTACTGATTCCGATGGTGCTCATTTTATTGCAACCCGATGCCGGAACATTCGTCGTCTTCACCTCCTTTTTATTTGTAATGTACCGCGAAGGGCTCACTTTTGACCCCATTCTCCTGAACTTTGTCAATGCCATTCCCGGTGTTCGCTACAAAGAAACATGGGTGGGCTCCCACTTTATTCCTATTCTCTTCGCACTGGTATTTCTCAGTATTATTACTCTTTTGCTCGATAGCGTTGTTTTCAATGTCAACCTCTTCGGTTGGGACCTCGAACTTAGTGGCTCATCGGGTGTCATCTTTGGACTCTTACTTATTTATGCGCTTTCATGGCTGCTCATGCAGCGTTTCAGTACGCGACGGGAGCGTTCGCGCATGATGGTCGTACTTACCCTTGGCTTACTCATTGCCAGCGCCATTAGTTTTACGGTTGACAAAGGGTTTGACATGCTCCGCGCGCATCAGAAAGACCGCATTGAACTCTTTTTAGGGCTTCGAGAAGACCCCAACGGCGATGACTACAACCGCAACCGCGCCATGGCAGCTGTTGGCTCGGGTGGCTTTTTGGGAAAAGGGTACCGAGAAGCCTCCGTTTCTAGTGTGCGCTCCAACCACGTGCCCGAAAGCGAAACCGACTTCATTTTCTGTCCTTTCGCCGAAGAATGGGGTTTTGTAGGTGTTGTGATCATCTTTGCGCTTTACTTCTTTGTTTTGTTTCGCATCATTATCATTG
>CANHSA010000062.1 GCA_947463345.1 Flavobacteriales bacterium | reverse complement strand
GACAAATTAAAAGCCGGCGAATATATGTCGGATAAAATTGCAGCGATCTAAGTCGAATGCCAAATTCATAAACAAAAAAAATACGGGTTATTCAACCCGTATTTTTTTTGCAATTAGTTTTTCAATTGCCTTGAAGTACTTGTGATCTTCTGGCTCACAGAAAATAACAGAGCGGCCTTCGCGGCCAGCGCGACCTGTGCGGCCAATACGGTGCACATAGGTTTCTGCCACTGTTGGTACGTCGGTATTGATCACGAGGTCAAGACCAGAGATATCGATGCCGCGGGCGGCAATATCGGTAGCGACCAAAATTCGGATTTTACCTTCCTTGAAATGGTTGAGCGCCATTTGACGCGCATTTTGAGACTTATTGCCGTGAATGGCCATGGCCTCTAGCTTGTTTTTACCGAGCATGCGCACTAATTTATCGGCACCGTGTTTGGTTCTCGAGAAAACCAACACACTCTCCGCTTTGTCTTTTTTAAGTAAGTCCACCAAAGAAGATTCTTTGTGTTTGCGGTCGGCAACGTGGATCATGCATTGATCTATGCGTTCAACTGTTGACGAAACTGGCGTCACGGTAACTTCAATGGGATCTTGCAATAAACTTTGCGCTAGGTTTTTGACTTCATTTGGCATGGTTGCCGAAAACAAAAGCGTTTGGCGTTCTCTAGGCAAAAGCTTCACGATGCGTTTGACGTCGTGAATGAAACCCATGTCGAGCATGCGGTCAGCCTCATCCAAAACAAAAATATACAACTGCTTGAGGTTGACGAATCCTTGCTGATGTAAATCGAGCAAACGACCCGGCGTAGCAATAAGAATAGCTGGTTTTTGCTTGAGTGTCTGAATTTGAGCGTGTGCTTTCACACCACCGAAAATAACCAACGAACGCAAACCTAAATGCTTACCGTAAGCTTTGAAATTATCGGCAATTTGAATGGCAAGCTCTCGGGTTGGTGTTACGATGAGTGCTTGAATGCCTCCATCTAGCGGTTTTTTGGCGTGCAATAACTCCAAAATTGGAATGGCAAAAGCTGCAGTTTTTCCTGTTCCGGTTTGTGCTAGACCGATGAGGTCTCGTTTTTCTAGAATAGGTGGAATGGCTTTTTCTTGGATTGGGGTTGCATTTGTATAGCCTTTTTCAGCGATGGCTTGGAGGAGCTTCTGCTCCAGGGGTAATTCATTAAATAACATGTAATCTTGATTTTCGGACGTGGTAAACAACATTTTTTAGCCGCCGAAGTGGTGCAAAGGTACGCAAATAAATTTGAGCTACCTTAGATTGCCGATAGGATGCGTTTCAGACGGGTTTCACTCACCTTTAAAATGGTCTCTGAAAAGGCAGAATCTTCATCGAGTAATTCTTTTTGAGTAGCCGAAAAATGCACGGCGGCAATGTTTGGAATTTGAGCCAACTTAGCGATATTTCCGGCATTTACGCCGCCGCCTGCCATGATTTCAATACGGCCGTTTGCATATTCGCACATCTGCAAAAGAATCGGTAAACCTATCTCTACATTGGAGGCAAAGCCTGAAGTAAGCACCCTTTTGAAACCCAGTTCCATAAGAACGTCCAGTGAACGTTTCCAATCTAAACTTTCGTCGAATGCGCGGTGGAAAGTCCAGTCTAGCTCAGGAGCCAACTGCATTAAATCTTGAAGCAAAGATTTGTCCAATTCAAAATTTGACTTGAGTAAACCTACAACCACACCCTGCACTCCAAGGTTTTTACAAAATTCGATTTCCCGTTGGATAACCTCGATTTCAGCTTGCTCGTAATGAAAACCACCTGCGCGAGGCCGAATCAGCACGTGTGTCTCTAACCCTAAGTTCAAGGCCTGCCCAATAAGGCCAGCAGACGGCGTAAGGCCACCCTGCTCAAGATTCTGACAGAGTTCAATGCGGTCAAAACCGTGAGTCTTGGCTAGCGTGAGTGCCTCCACAGAGGCAGCGCATAATTCGAGTTGTAGAGCTTTCATCAAGGGCAAAATTGCACATTTTACAACAAAAATCAGGTCCATTTTACGTATATTTGTAGGCAATCAACTGAAAATGGCCAAAGAAAAAGCGCAAGCAACAAGCGAGCAACTCGACTTCAATAGTTTCAAGCAACAAGTTATCCAAGATTTCCAACTTGCTTGTGAATCCAGAGAAGCCTCCTTATTGGGGCGCAAAGAAGTACTCACTGGAAAAGCCAAATTTGGCATTTTTGGCGATGGCAAAGAGCTTGCTCAAATTGCGTTAGCCAAACAATTCCAAAACGGAGACTTCCGCTCGGGCTACTACCGCGACCAAACCCTCATGATGGCTATTTCAGCCCTCACCCTAGAACAATACTTTGCTGGGCTCTACGCCCATACAGACGAAAACATAGAGCCGCAATCTGCGGGCCGTCAAATGGGTGGGCATTACGCCACCCGCAACTTAGACAACAACGGCCAATGGAAAGACCTCATGGCGCAAAAAAACAGCTCCTCTGACATCTCTCCTACCGCAGGGCAAATGCCGCGTTTACTAGGTTTGGCGCAAGCCTCTAAAGTATACCGCGAGCATCCTTCACTCAAAGAATTAGAGGCCTTCAAAAAATTCAGTGCGGGCGGCAATGAAGTGGCTTTCGGAACCATCGGCGACGCCTCCACTTCAGAAGGTCCTTTTTGGGAAACCATGAATGCAGCTGGCGTGCTGCAGGTACCGCTCGTGATGTCTGTCTGGGACGACGGTTACGGCATTTCGGTGCCACGCGAACTCCAAACCACTAAGGGCAGCATCTCAGATGCTCTAGCGGGTTTTCAGCGCAATGCAGACCAAAAAGGCTTCGAAATCCTCATTACAAAAGGTTGGGACTACGCACACCTTTGCGAAACCTACGAAAAAGCCGTGCAAATCGCACGCGATCAACACGTTCCTGTTTTGGTACACGTCAAAGAAGTGAACCAACCCCAAGGGCATTCTACTTCGGGTTCGCACGAGCGTTACAAATCGGAAGAACGCCTCCAATGGGAAACCGATTTTGACTGTATCGCCAAATTCAAAGAATGGATCTTGTCTTTTGCACAAAAAGGCTTGGTTTTAGCCACTGAAGAAGAACTCGATGCCATTTCAAATGCTGCAAAAGAACGCGTCAGAAACGCCAAAAACAATGCTTGGCAGGCCTTCACCGCAGACATCATAGAAGATAAAAACGAATTGCTTTCTATCTTAGCGAGCTTCGATGCAGCACACCCTCTTCATGTGAGTGCCAACAACATGCACCAACAGCTCAGCAAAGAAAAAGACAGCATCCGTCGCGACCTCCTCACGCAAGCGCGTTTGCTTTTGCGCCAAGGCATGCACGACCAAAGCCCACAACGCAGCGCCTTAGTTGCCTGGGTGCAGCGCATTCAGCTCAAAGCCCAAGACCGCTACAGCTCTTACCTCTACTCCAACTCAGCGAACAGCATTTCAAACGTTGCCAAAATACCAGTTGCCTACACTTCTGAAACACAACTAGAAGACGGCCGCATCATTTTGCGCGAAAACTACCGCCACATCCTAGAGAACCGTCCAGAAGTACTTGTTTTTGGCGAAGACGCAGGTAAAATCGGTGGTGTCAATCAGAGTTTAGAAGGATTGCAAGAACAATTTGGCAACCTGCGGGTCTCTGACACCGGCATCCGAGAGTGCACAATTATCGGTCAAGGCATCGGTATGGCGATGCGCGGATTACGCCCTATCGCCGAAATTCAGTACCTAGACTACTTGCTTTACGGGCTTCAAATCATGTCCGACGACCTCGCAACGGTACAATACCGCACCAAAGGCGGTCAAAAAGCACCTTTAATCATCTCCACACGCGGGCATCGCCTAGAAGGTATTTGGCACAGCGGCTCGCCAATGGGCATGATCATAAACGCTTTAAGAGGTATACACGTTTGTGTGCCCCGCAACATGACCAAAGCAGCTGCCTTTTACAACACCTTACTTCAGGCCGACGAACCTGCACTCGTGATTGAACCTCTAAATGGCTACCGCAGCAAAGAACGCATGCCCATTAATTTTGGTGAATTCACCGAGCCGCTTGGCGTTCCCGAAATTGTACAAGAAGGCACCGACCTCACGCTCGTTTCTTACGGTTCTACTTTCAATATTTGCGAACTCGCCGTACAGCAGCTTTCTGCAATGGATATTTCTGTAGAACTCATCGATGCCCAAACTTTACTTCCATTTGACACCGAGCACCTTATCGCTAAGTCTTTGGCCAAAACCAATGCCCTACTCATCGTAGATGAAGACGTCAGCAGTGGTGCGAGCGCCTTTATGCTCGATCAAATTCTCGTAAAACAGAACGGCTACCAACACCTCGACCTCGCGCCTCAAACCATGGCTGCCAAAGACCACCGCCCTGCCTATGGCTCCGACGGCGACTACTTCAGCAAGCCCAACATCGACGACATCATCGAAAAAGTCCTGGACATGATGCACGACCTCGATCCGCAAAGTTTTCCAAGACTTTACTAAACAACTAAAAAATTGGCACAAAAAAAGGGAGGCTTTCGCCTCCCTTTTTCATATCATATGTAAAATGATTATGCTTTAGAATCAGATTTAGCTAATGCATAGATAACCAAACCGAAACCGATTTTGTTAACTGCATCACCGATGTTGTAAACAACATCCATCCAAGGGTTTGGATCAGCGCTACCAAATGCGCCAAATAAACCGCCCGGTGTACCGATAATGTAACCAAGTGGGTAAATTGCCCATCCTACCAATACGAACCAAGCCAAAACGCGAGTTGCTTTAGCTACAGCCGGACCAGCCGATTCTGCCAATTTGGCCACTTCGCCAAACCAAACTAAGTAAGCGATGTAGAAGTAAGCTGCTCCTGAAAGCACACCCCACATAACGCTATTGCCACGATCTACTGCTTCACCGAAGTAACCAGTTACAAGCATTACTACAGAAGCAAAGATAAGTTTCCATAACAAGCTCGTTTTAGCACCTGCTTTTTTGGTGATTAAATAGAACTCAACACACATGAGTGGAACTGTAAGCATCCAGTCTACATAACGGAAAAACGTTGGTGATGTAGAAGTTGCTGTGAAGTAATCACGCATGTAATAATAGTGAACAGCGGCAATGAAAGTGATGAGACCAGAAACTAAAATGGAGGTTCTCCATTTCTCTTCCATGTTGCGCATTTCCATAAAGAAAAATGCTGCTGCAGCCATCATGGCCATTGTTCCAATGAAGAAGGTAAATGCCGTGTAAGTATACACATCACCTTTTTCAAATAGAGCTTGCACGTTGAGTGCACTAGATAAAGAAAATAACATAAATAGATAGGTTTAGTTTTTCCTACTCTTTTTGTGGCTTTTCGGATACCGCCAATAATAATTTGAATAACAATGATATATAATTATTGTTTAATAATTGCAAAAATTTATTCAACAATTTATAAAAACCTAACTATTTATATGTCAATATCTTGACAAAAATCTATATTTTTCAATAGATACGGAAGGAAAAGGGCAAGCGCATTTGTAGGCCCTTCATTTTTTTTATTTGCGCATATTTTTGGTAGTAGAGTAATAAATCTTCAGGAATTTGAACTTTTGAATGACTCTTTTCACCTTCGAGTTCTTCATCTAATAGGGCCAAAATGTTACTAAAGGTATCGTCTTCTTTTTGAGGGTAATATACCACCTCTTTGACACCCACTTTCTTTTGCAGCGCTTGAACAGTTGCGTTTAGACCTCCCAATTCATCGACCAAACCGCGTTGCTGAGCATTTTTTCCCGTCCATACTCTGCCTCTTGCCACTTGTTGCACGCGCTTTTTAGTCAATTTTCGACCTTCGCTTACGCGTTTCAGAAACTGGTTATAAATGGCATCTACTTCGAGTTGCATGAAGTTGAGTTCTTCTGCATTCAAGCGCTGGGTTAAGGATAAGGTACCATAGCGGTGTGTTCGCGCCTCATCGGTAGTGACTCCTAATTTATTCTTTAAAAAATCACCAGCGTAAGGCACAACACCAAAAACGCCAATAGAACCGGTGATGGTCATGGGATTGGCAAAGATTTGAAGCGCTGGCATGGCGATGTAGTATCCGCCAGAGGCAGCGTAGTCGCCCATGGAGACATACAAGGTTTTTTTAGCGGCTGTAAGCGCAACTTCTTTCCAAATTTCTTCACTCGCTAAGGCCGAACCACCTGGACTGTTGATGCGAAGGATAACAGCCTTTACGTCGTCGTTGTCTCGGACCTGACGCAACATTTTTGTCATGCGTTCAGTACTGATTTGATCACCCTCGGTGGCAACATCGCCCTCCGCTAAGATAACCGCGATGTGTCGTTCTTGACGCGCCAGCAATTGGTTGTCGTGAAAGGTATCTCTTGCGTACTTTGCAAATGTTTGCATGCGCAATGGTGTGTTTTCGTCGATTCCTACTTTTTTCTTGAGTAAGGTGAGTACCTCACCTCGGTACATTGTTTTGTTGAGTAACTTTTGCGCTGCGGCTTGGTCCAAATTTCGAACGGCCAAAGCATTTACCAATGAGTCAATTGTTGAGGTGTCTAGTTGTCTCGACGCAGAAATATCGTTTCGATTTTGCTTCCAGAGGTCTTGCAATAAAACTTGCATTTGCAAACGACTCGAGTCCGACATTTCGCTTCGGTAGAAAGGCTCTACGGCACTCTTGAAGTCATTTTCTTTTCCTCGGACCACCATAACGCCAATCTGAAGTTCGTCAAGTAAATTCTTGAAGAAGTAACTCTCGGCATGGAGCCCACTCCAAACAAATGAAGCTCCATGCATGCCGTAAACTTCTTTACAGGCACTGCTTACGTAATAATCCAATTGACTTATTTGCTCGCCCGTTAAGTAAGCAATTACAAATTTGCCTGATTTCTGAAAATCTAGCAACGCAGTTCTGAGTTCTTCTGCGGTGGCCATGCCCATGCTTGGGCTTTTCATTTCTAAGAAAATACCTTTGATTTTTGCATCTTGCGCTGCTTCTTGGAGCCCAACAAGAATTTCTGGCAAGCCCATGGTGCGATCTAGACGAAAGGCTGTCGGATCGAAAGATTCAGCGGATTCATCTTGAACTGTACCAGAGAGCTTGAGGTGCAAAACTGTTTTATTCTGCAAGGCAAGAGGCTCTGGGCCGAAATCGCCAAAAGAACCAATGATGCCTCCCAATACAAGAAAGAAAAAAACCATACCGACCAAACCTGCTACAAAAACAGCAAGGAAACTTGGCCAAAAGAGTTTACCGAAAGAAAGGCGATTGTCTGACATATTAAGAATTTAAAAGCGCGTGTAAGCTCAAGCGATTGACTGGATTGATGCGCAGCGTAAAGCGAATGTTTTGTGCGTAGTTTGTGAAGAGGTCACCAGAAAAGGTATTATTGCCATAAACTAAAGGGAAATAGACGCCAAATACTTTGCCGAGTCGAAGCGCTACACCGGCGTTGTAATACAGATCAACCGTTTGAAACGTACCGCGCCCCGCACCAAAATCGGCAAAAACGCCAAAGAAGTTGGGTTTAATAGGTAGCTGCGCATAAACAGTTGCGCTTGTGAGCCAATTGATGTTGCTGCCCGCAGAATTGCCTGTATGGAATTGACCATGGCGCTCCATGCGCTGCTGCGACCAAAAACCACTGACGTCAGAACGACCAAAATTGTAATCTTCTAAAAATAAATCTTGCGGACCTTGCAAACCATTCATGGACCAAAAAAAGCGGTCGCCACTTAGGTTTGAGTATTGATGATTGAGTGTATAGCCACCAAAAAGATTCAGGGTAACATCGCGATCAAGTTTACCTATTCGGTAAGAGAAGTTCTGATTGAGGTTGGTCCAGATTCTAGAGATGAATTCGTCGCCTGTTTTGAAGTATTCGTAACGATTGACCCACTGGGCTTGATAAGCTGGTTTGCGGTAATTCGTAGTAAATTGAATAAACGCCCCTTGATCGTTATATGAAATAGCGCCACCTAAGACATTTCTTTTGTAAATCCCTTGGATGAGTAAATCATGGTGAAATGCGTGGCGTGCTTTACGGTCGCCAAAATTGATGGCTACATAAGGAGAGAAAGCCACAAAATAGTTGTTGGCTGCGTCGCGTTGCGTACCGAAAGATTTGACGGATAAACCTAAGCGCATGAGTTCCATTGCTTTTGTTGGCAAGATCTGATAAGAGAACTCAGCGATACCTGCAGGGCGCAAGCGCGCAGTGCTGAACATTGGGCTTACTAAATAAGTGAATTTCTTAGGCGCCAACCCGATATTGTGCAAAGTAACACCAGCCATGAGGCCATCGTAGGCATTGCCACCCAGCATTGGGGTCCAGAAAACAGCGGTTTGGTCTTTTTGATGATCGCCAAATAAGAATTCAAATTTGATGGGTTCTAACTTGTGAAATACTTGATCTTTCACCCAAAGGTTGTTTTGGCGATTGAGTTCAGGGATATCGTTAAATCGGTCAATTTCGACTTTTGAAATGGAAGCAAATGGCGTTTGAACCAACACCGATTTTTGACCTGGTTCGACCCAAACAGTTTCAACTTTTTGATCTTGGCCATAGATATTGACTTCTATTGGTCCGTTGACTTGTCCTTTATTGGCCAACTTGACAACGGTTCCGGTTTTGGCGATTTGAACCGTCTTTACTTTGTAGTCGATGTGCTTGGTAGTTTGGATGAGGTCCTTGAACAACCAATTGAGGTCTTTGCCGGTTTGGGTTTCTAAGGTTTTTTGTAAGTCGGCAGGTTGTGGGTGCTTGAACTTCCATTGTTGGTAGTAGGCAGACATAGCGGCATCGAATTTTTCGGCACCGAGGTAATCCATGAGGTAGAAGAAAATGACACCTGTCTTTTGGTACATGATGGCACCATAGTTGAAACTCGAAAAATCATCAGAATGGGTTTCGAGCGGTTGGTCTAGGCCGAAACTAGCTAAAGTACGGTACATGATGTCGCCGGAGTCGTGGTGATCGAGGTCACCGAGGTGAAAGCGGCCACCGGCAACCATATCAGAAAAGCGGGTGTTGTCAGGGTATTTGGTTTGGACGTAACGCATTTCATTGAGTGTGTTGAGTCCTTCGTCCATCCAGCCATGAACGCGCTCGTTAGAACCTAAAATACCGTAAAACCAGTTGTGCCCTACTTCGTGCACAATGACTACTTCTAATTCTTCCTTCGAACTTGAATTACCAATGACGGTGATCATGGGGTATTCCATGCCTCCACCCGCACTAATGGTACCGTCAATTGCGGTAACGTGCTTGTAAGGGTAATCGCCGTTCCACAACGAATAGTAATAAGTTCCGTCGTGCAGGTATTCCAAGGCGTTGGACCATAGTTTGGCATTTTGGGGTGTGAACATAGCCCAAGTAGTGACGGTTTCTTTGGAATGTGGCAATACAACTTCGCCCTTCAAGACTAAAAAGCGTTTGTCGGCAAACCAAGCGAAGTCGTGGACGCGGTCTTGTTTGTATTGAATGGTTTTCCATTCTGTAGCTGATTCCGGAAAGTTCTTGGAGCGGTCCGTTTCTTGATTGAGGAGCTTCTCTAATTTTTTCTTGCTTTCGTTGACTTTATCGTTCAAGAATGCCATTTCACTTGCCGTTTGAAGCTCACCTGTGGCGCCAACTACATAGTTAGCAGGAACAGTGATTTTGACATCAAAATCACCAAATTCAGAATAGAATTCACCCTGATTTAAATAAGGCATGGCATTCCAGCCGTTTTGGTCGTAAACAGCAGGTTTAGGATACCATTGCGTAATTTGATAAGATTGACCGATATGACCCAAGCGAGAAAGGCTGCCAGATGGAATCTTGACTTTGAAAGGCGTAGAAATCTGAATTTGTTGACCCGGTGCTAGTGGGCTTACTAAATGCAATACAACGATATCGATATGCTTGGGATCGTATTCCCATTTGACTTGATTGCCATTAACTTTGAAATCAAGGGAATCGATAAAACCGAGGTCTTTAGCTTCAGCTTTGGCAATTTTGTCGCCGTCGTTGCGCTTGAGTTGCTGGGCGAGTGCCGTTTCTTTGTTTTTATAGGCATTGGGCCAAACGTGCATGTAGATGACGTCTAGTGTTTGGGGAGAATTATTCTTGTAGGTGAAAGATTCAAAACCACTTAAAGTATGATTTTTATCATCGAGTTTAACCTCGATTTGATAACTGACATCTTGCTGAAAATACTGGCTGAAAGCCCCAAACGGAAGAAGTAAGAAGAGTAATTTTTTCATGTTGAAATATTTGAAATAAAAGTACAAAGTTTTGCGCACAAAAAAGCCACCCGAAGGTGGCTTTCAAAGTGTAGACGTCAAACATCGTTAAATGTTACATCTTTATATTTTGCTGATGCGTTGAACGAATGTTTTTTGGGTAGTCACTATACTTACCAAATAAGTACCTTGTTGTAAAGAACCCAAATCGATTTGCGCTGTAGCTCCGTTCAATTGTTTGGTCATTAATATTTTGCCATTCAAATCTAAAATTTGAATTTGGCCGCTGCCAACTTGATTCAAAGTGATTTGAATGCTTCCATTGGACGGATTTGGTGCAATTTGAGCACTGAGTTCAACTGAATTCAAACCAAGAACACCATCGACACCATCACAGTTTTCATCGATGCCATTTCCTTCAGTATCTGTTGCACCTGGGTAAACTGTATCATTGCTGTCATCGCAGTCGCCGGTGAGGGTTGCGTACCCTGTTAAAGGCGTACAAGAAACCGTAGGGTTGCCAATGCCATAACCGTCGTCATCTCCATCGAAATAGTAATTCAAGAAAGTGAGGCCTTCGTCTTCTTGGCCGTTACAGTTGTTGTCGAAACCATCGCAAATTTCAGG
>CANHSA010000061.1 GCA_947463345.1 Flavobacteriales bacterium | reverse complement strand
CATCAAGCAAACAAAGGCGCTTAGAATTGGTTACTTTTGTATCCCAAATCAAAAAGCATGATACCCGTAACTGTTTACAGCGAAATGACGCCCAATCCTTCTACCATGAAGTTCGTGGCCAACAAATATCTTTTGCCAACTGGCGCTTCCGTTGAATTTGAAAACAAAGCGGCTGCCAAAGGCTATTCCCCATTAGCAGAAGCCTTGTTCGATTTTCCTTTTGTATCAAAGGTTTTTATTGCAGTCAACTTCATTACCGTAGCCAAAACAGACAACGTTCCCTGGGATTTCATCACCATGGAGCTCCGCGAATTCATCCGCGAATGGATAGCCTTTGAAAAAGAAGTCCTCATCGCCATGCCGAGTCAAATCCATCTTGAAGAACAAGCGCATTCCTCGGACCCAACTGCGCCACAACAAGCTGCCAAACCAGTTTCCTTTGAACCTTCTCCACTAGACGACGCCATCATCGATTTACTCGACCAATACGTGCGCCCTGCAGTGGCCAACGACGGCGGCGCGATCGATTTTCTTGGTTTTGAAGAAGGTAAGGTAACCGTTATGTTAAAAGGATCGTGTTCTGGTTGTCCGTCTTCAACCGCGACCCTCAAAGGCGGAATCGAGAATTTACTCAAGCAACATCTGCCAGAAGTAAGAGAAGTAGTGGCATTTAACGGGTAATTTCCTTGCATATAGCTACTATGTGCGAATTTTACGTTATTTTTAGATGAACAACTTTTTAAACTTGTTGTTTCTCAACAAGACCCATGTCGCTCATTACACCTACATATCAACTACAGGACGCCCTCAAAACCTATTTTGGTTACGATCATTTCAAAGGCGCCCAAAAAGAAATCATTGAAAACGTACTAGCTGGCAAAAATACTTTTGTCCTCATGCCTACCGGCGGAGGCAAGTCGCTTTGCTACCAATTGCCCTCACTGATCCTTCCCGGAACCTCCATTATTGTTTCGCCACTCATTGCCCTCATGAAAAACCAAGTCGATGCCGTCAGAGGTTTTTCGCAAACCGGACAAGTCGCACACTTTCTGAATTCATCCTTATCAAAGGCTGAAATCGCTCAAGTGAAGTCCGATGTATTGAGCGGGCAAACCAAAATGCTTTATGTAGCGCCAGAGTCACTCACCAAAAAAGAAAACATCGATTTTTTGGCCGCTGTTCCCATTTCTTTTTTTGCCATTGACGAAGCGCACTGTATTTCCGAATGGGGCCACGACTTCCGTCCGGAATACCGCCGTCTGCGCGAAATCTTCGAAAAAATTTCATCGGTTCCGATCATCGCTCTTACCGCTACCGCAACACCAAAGGTGCAGCACGACATCCAGAAAAACCTCAATATGCTGGATGCCGACGTCTTCAAATCGTCTTTCAATCGCGACAACCTCTATTACGAGATCCGTCCTAAGCGCGAAGTAGAGAAGCAAATTATTCGCTATATCAAACAACACGAAGGCCAAAGTGGTATTATCTATTGCCTGAGCCGTAAAAAAGTGGAAGAAATTGCGGAGCTTTTACAAGTCAATGGCGTCAATGCCTTGCCGTATCACGCTGGTCTGGACGCAACTTCACGCGCCAGACACCAAGACGCCTTTCTCATGGAAGAAGTCGAGGTCATTGTCGCTACCATCGCATTTGGCATGGGCATCGACAAACCAGACGTCCGTTATGTCATTCACCACGACATCCCTAAGTCCATCGAAAGTTACTACCAAGAAACGGGCAGGGCAGGTCGAGATGGCGGCGTTGGCGAATGCATCGCTTTTTATAGCTACAAAGACATCGAGAAACTCGAAAAATTCTTGCAAGGTAAGGCTGTTACCGAACAAGAAATTGGGCGTCAGCTTTTGCATGAAATTGTCTCCTATTCAGAAACTTCGGTATGTCGCCGCAAGTTTATCTTGCATTATTTTGGCGAAGAATTCAGCCAAGAAAACTGTCACGAAAAATGCGACAACTGCAAACACCCGCAAGAGCGCATGGAAGGTGGCGAATACCTCAATTACCTCCTTCAAGCAGTAGTTGAGCTCGACCAAACTCAAAAATCCAAGCACTACTGCGCCTTTTTATCGGGCCATATCAATGCCGATATCAAAGCCTACAAACACGATCAACTTCCGTTGTTTGCCATCGGCAAAGACCACGACGAACACTTCTGGAATGCCGTTACGCGTCAAGCGGTTGTAGCTGGCTACCTTTATAAAGATGTCGAAACCTTCGGTACGCTCAAACTGACTGCAAAAGGCACTGACTTCTTAGCCAAACCCGGATCCTTCCTCCTTTACAAGCAACACGATTTCTCCAATACCGACGACGACGACATCGTCTTGAACCAGAAAGGTGCGGCATTTGACGAAATCCTTTACACACAGCTTCTTGAGCTGCGCAGAAAAGTAGCCAAACAAGCTGGTGTACCTCCATTTGTTGTCTTTCAAGAACCATCGCTGCGCGATATGTGTCTGCAGTACCCAATTGACATCAACGAGCTCACCTCCATACAAGGTGTCGGCATTGGCAAAGCACAACGCTACGGAGCAGCATTCATTGAACACATCGCGGCGCATGTTGCCGCCCATGAAATCGAACGCTTGCAAGACTTCGTCGTGAAGTCCTTGATCAATAAATCAGGGGCCAAAGTGCAACTCATTCAAAATATCGACAGAAAACTACCTCTAGAAGACATCGCTAAATCACAGGGCAAGTCTTTTGAGTCTTTATTAGAAGAACTCGAAACAGTCGTCAATTCCGGAACCAAACTCAACATCGATTATTACCTGGCTGAGGTACTAGACGCCGACAACCAAGAAGAGCTCATTGCTTATTTCATGGAGGCTGACTCCGACGACCTCATTACGGCTTATCACGAGTTTGATGGTCTGTACAGCGAGGAAGAAATCAGGTTGGTCCGCATCAAGTTCTTGTCTGAATACGGCAATTGATCTTTTTATAAGCTATTTTTCTTGGAGAACGCGCCAGACAGAAGTCCTGGTCACACTATGGTAGTTGTTTTTCGCTTCATGAAAAATACGGCGCGCTAATTTCAGACCATTTGGCGTACTTGCGAGTGTTTCGTAAATAGGCAGGACATACTTTCTGCGACCAATTTTCACTAAAAAACGTTGGATGTCTTTTTCAATTTGAAAAGCATAGTTGGTTTGGGCGGCCAATACAAACCAGTCGCACAAGATTTCGCTGTTATTGCTCTGGCTAAAATGCAATTGGCGGTCGAGTAGCCTCAGGCGAGCAGGCTTGGTTTGCGCAGAAAGTGCCCTTATGAAAAGTTGCCATTCCTGAACGAGTTGATCTGCATATTGAATTTGCAGCGTTTGCTTCACTTTCTTACGCTTTCCGTTTTTACGGACCCATTTGTACTTGATTTTTGGCCCAAAAGGATTTTTACCTGCATTGAACTCCTTTGCATACGTAGCAATTTTTGCCAAACGGGGCGCAGAGATTTTGACGCAATTGCTCGGTAAACCTGGTTTGTATATCCAGTCCTGGTAATTGAACTTAGATCCGGACTGCTTTAGAAGTTGCTCGTTGAGGTAGTCGATGAACTGATGAGCAGAAATGGTGCGAAATGCAAAATGTTGAAAGTAACGGTTTAAAAACGCATCTAGTTTGTTTCGGCCTACCTCTGCTTCTAAGGATCTAAAGAAAAAAGCTCCTTTGACATATGCGATATCTGACATCGCGATATCTGGGTCGCGGTCGATGAGGTCTAGGTGGAGTTTGCTATCTTGGAGTGTGCTGTCGGCACGCATTTCGGCAAGGGTTTGTTCGAGCTCGCCGAATTCAACCTGCGCCAAGACATCGGCAATTTCTTTGCCTCTGAGCGCCTCCATGATGCGCTGTTCAAAATAGACGGTTGTGCCCTCGTTTAACCAGAGGTCCGACCAAGAGTTGTTGGTGACCAAATTACCCGACCAAGAATGCGCTAGTTCATGAGCCAAGACCGAAACCAAGCTTTTGTCGCCGGTAATGAGTGTCGGGTTGGCAAAAGTGAGCATTGGGTTTTCCATGCCGCCAAAAGGGAAAGAGTAGGGCAGCACCAAAACATCGTAGCGCCCCCATTGATAAGCACCGTAAAGTTGCTCGGCAACGCGCATCATTTGTGGGAGGTCTTCAAATTCTTTGGCGCAATCGGCGAGTAGTTCTTTTTCGGCGTAAACACCACAGTTGTGCCCGAGGTCTTTGAAGCCGATGTCTCCAACCGCTAGTGCAATCAAGTAGCTCGGGATGGGTTTGGTCATTTCAAAATGATACTGTCCATTCTTGTGTAATGAAGTTGGATTTTTAGCACTCATGAGTGCAAGTAGATCTTCAGGTACTTTGAGGTCGGCGCTGTAAGTAAGTCGGTTGGAAGGGGAGTCTTGGATCGGAATCCAGGTGCGGGTCAGGATGGCCTGCCCTTGGGTGTACAAGAAAGGTTTGGTTTTGGAACTCGTGAGGGTGGTGTCTAGCCAGTCGAGTGCTGCCGATTGCTCGGTTGTTTGGTAATAAATATTGACAGCTGTTGTTTTGGTGTCCACATTCACAAGCAAGGCCTGACCAAAGATGCTGTCTTTGTCCATTGGGCCAATGGTGAAATCGGTTTCTTTTTCAGCGCCTTTGTTGCCGAGGGTTACTTTTTGAATCAGTAGGCCTTTGATGTCAAAAATAGCGGTGTCTGCGCCGCGGTTTTGCATTTGATGTCTGGCCACACCATATATTGTTTGTGCAGTGAAATCTACTTCGAGGTCAAGGTGCAGGTGCTTGGTATATATTTGCGTTAAGTTGGCATAACTGTGGTCGTCGTGGGTGCGCTTTCTAAGCTGTTCGGTCGCGGTGGGTTTTTTACTAGGTTCATTGTTACACGACCAAAACAATAACGGTAGTAAAAATAAAAGCCAGCGCATTACGGAGTTGTTTGGAGGTGAATGTAGCCAAATTTTTCTTGCGGACCAAGTATTCCGTAGGTGAAGATGCCTTGGCTATTGTAATCAAACGCAAAGGCTTTCGGAACCAATAAGATGTTTTCCGTGCTGCGTTCGTGGCTAATTTGCCGTGTCAGGTTGCCCGTTTGGAGGTCGATCTGAACCCAGGCCCCTACGTTGCGTTGCTTGGACAAACTGAACTGCGCCACCTCTTGATTGCTGTTGTTGAATACACCTGTTGGATCGTAGTTGGATCTGGAATCGTTGAAAATGAAATTGATGCTGCGGCTATCGGTAAAGCTCGCATAGGAGCTGTAGGGCCCGTAATCGTTGATGCTTACTTGGCTTTTTGGGATGCGGTGCTCCCAGCGGAGTTGGCCGTTGGTGTCGATGCAAAAAGCGACAATATCGTTGTAATAGTAGTAGTTGGTGGTCAGGCGCTGCCCAGTTTGGTTGTTGTAATTGGTGCTGGTGTAGACGTCGTATTTTTCGATGGAGCCCACATAGCTTCCGTCCGGAAGGGTAAAGATGTCGCGTACCTCGTAGCGAGAAAGTTGGGGGTCTTCGTTGCGTCGGTCCATTCGGCGTTGCATCCGGATTTGTTCAGCTGCGCGCTGCTCACTGAGCACCAGTTCGCTGCTAAAAGGTAAAAAGCCTACCGCCATTGCGGTGTCGGTTTGTAAATTGAGTTGCACACTAAAATAACCATCTTGCATGCCATTCCACTCGCTGTTGCTATATATGCCAAATAGCGTTAGTCGCTCAGGATGCTGCGCATTCATGATGAAATTCGAGATGCGCTTGCCTTCTAGGTCAAAAGTATAATCTTTGACGCCTTCGGCATTGAGTTGGTAAACATGTAAGTTTTTAAAGGCTTTGCGTACGCGTACACCTTGATTCTCGACTGCACTCAGCTCAATAACGCCTATGAAAAACTCGCCATTATCGGTCAAGAAATAATCTTCAATGGAACTCAGGTTGGCGTCATAAGGTAAGCCGTATTCGCCTGCACTTATTTCTTTGAGCGCATGGTCAAAGATTTTATATCCGTAGGTGTCTACTCCGTTTCTTTTACCAGGAATTTGATAATACGCTGCAAAAAATGCTTTGTTGGGCGACTGCAAAATATTGAAGTCGGGCAGCGAGTTGGGTCTTGGGTCAGTGTATTGTAATATTTCGATAGCCTCCCCTTCATTGAATTCAGCATCGAAGGTTTTGGCAAAGAGTTTCATTTCTTTGCCGTTGCGGTCGGCAATAAAAACGAGGTGCTGTTGTGTTGCCCGCAAGGTTTGAACGTAATAGCCATAACCTTCTGGACTGACAGGTTTGACGCGCGTACCGTTGACCGGATTGAGTTGTTCAAACTGAGTGAGTTGAAAACCGGCGCTTCCAAGTTGGTTTGTGGCATGTACGGTCGAAAACTGTTGGTTTTGGTCAGTCATGATCGAAATGAGCTGACCTTTGCTGCGTGTGAGCTCACCCCATTGCCAATTTAGGTTTTGCGCACTCGACAAAAAAGTCAAGCTACAAAATAGGGCAAGGAGCAGGCGCTGTAACATTAGTTAACGAGTTGAACCCCGACGTAATTTTCCGGGCTGATCAGTTTGAGTTCAGCCTTGAGTTGGTCTGTTACAGGAAGTTCGTCGATGAAGGCGTGTACGCTTTGTTTGGTAACGCGCTCGTTTTTGCGCGTGAGGCCCTTGAGTGCTTCGTATGGTTTTTCAAAGCCTTCGCGACGCAAAATAGTTTGAATAGCTTCGGCTACAACCGCCCAGTTGTTGTCGAGGTCTTGTGCTAGGGCGTCTTGGTTCAGTAAAAGTTTGCCAAGGCCTTTGAGCGTGGCGCCAAAAGCAATAATACTGTGCGCAAGCGGAACTCCCACAACGCGTAGAACGGTAGAGTCGGTGAGGTCGCGCTGTAAGCGAGAAACAGGAAGTTTGGCTGCTAAATGTTCGAAAAGCGCATTGGCCAAACCGATGTTGCCTTCGGAGTTTTCGAAATCGATGGGGTTTACTTTGTGCGGCATGGCAGAAGAGCCAATTTCACCGGCCTTGATTTGTTGCTTGAAGTAGTCCATGGAGATGTAGGTCCACATGTCGCGATCGAGGTCGAGGAGAATGTTGTTGATGCGCTTCATGCAATCAAAAACCGCCGCCAATTGATCGTAGTGTTCAATTTGGGTGGTGGTTTGGGAGCGCTCCAAACCGAGGATATCGTTGACGAAATGATTGCCAAATGAAACCCAGTCGGACGCTGGGTAGGCCACAAAATGCGCATTGAAGTTACCCGTGGCACCGCCAAACTTGGCTGGCAGCTTAAGGGTTTGGAGGTGTGAAATTTGCTTAGCTAAACGCTCTGCAAAAACTTGAATTTCTTTGCCCAGGCGGGTAGGGGAAGCAGGCTGGCCATGGGTGCGGGCCAGCATCGGGATGTCTTTCCAGTCTTGGGCCAACGCCAAAAGTTTGTCTTGAACGGCCATGAGCTCAGGCAAGTAAACTGCTTCAATGCCGTCTTTGAGCGACAACGGAATGGCGGTGTTGTTGATGTCTTGAGACGTGAGACCAAAGTGAATGAACTCTAGATAGGCTTCTAAACCGAGCCCTTGCATTTTTTCTTTGAGGAAGTATTCGACAGCCTTGACGTCGTGGTTGGTGGTGCGCTCTGTTTCTTTGATCCAAAGGGCGTCGGCTTGCGAGAAATTGGTGTAGAGGTCGCGCAGGGCGGCGTATTTGTCTTTGGGGAAGTCTTGCAAATTGGAAATGCCGCTGTCGACAAGCGCAATCAGGTATTCGACCTCTATCAAGACGCGGTAGCGAATGAGTCCGAATTCTGAAAAATAGGCTTGAAGGGCTGCAGTTCTGGATTGGTAGCGACCATCTATCGGGGAGATCGCGGTAAGAGCGTTGAATTCCATATTGTATCTAAAGCACAAAGATACAACAAGCGCAAAAAATAGAAAAACCGAATACCGATTTATCGTAATTTTGATGCATGCAAGTTTCTAGCCGATTTTTGAAGTTTCAATGGGTGGTTCTTATCCTCATTTTTTTAGTGGTTTTTGCCGGTAGTTTTGTGCGCATGTCGGGCAGTGGCATGGGTTGCCCAGACTGGCCAAAGTGCTTCGGAAGGTGGGTTCCACCAACAGAACTCACCGAATTGCCCGAAGACTACCGCGAGGCTTACTTGCTCAAGCGTCAAAAAAAAGTAGAAAAGTTTTGCAAATTCCTCGACAAAATCGGCCTAGACGCCACCGCTCAAAAAATCCTCAACGACCCTGACGTCTACAAAGAAGAAGCATTTAATGCCCGAAAAACCTGGATAGAATACATCAATCGGCTCGCTGGTTTTTTAGCTGGTAATGCCATGCTCCTGGGTTTTGGCTGGTTGTTACTCTTTTACCGCAAGCGCAAATGGCTACTCTTAACTGGCCTCAATCTGGTCTTGATGGGCATAGAAGCTTGGTTTGGTTCTATTGTGGTGGCTACCAATTTAGTCCCCTGGACCATCACTATCCATCTTTTCTTAGCCCTCGTCATCATCGGGATTCAATTATACTTGCTGCACAACATGCAAAACAAGCAACGCTCAGATTTGCCAAAGGAAAAAGCATTTCAATGGCTGAGTTGGCTCATTTTAGGAATAACCTTCTATCAAATGTTCTTAGGCACACAAGTTAGAGAATCCATCGATGCCTTAGTCAAAAAAGGCTATTCTAGGGCCGAGTGGATAGAACAATTGGGCCTGCCGTTTTTTATCCACCGCAGCTTCAGTTGGTTGGTCTTGATTTTATTAGTCTATCTATTCTGGCAAAACCGCCAAAAATGGCATTACTCCCGCATCAATGTGGCTTTTTATTTACTCGCCGCTGAGTTATGCACAGGCGTAGCACTCGCCTACGCCGACATGCCAGGCCTTGTTCAGACCGCTCACCTGGTTTTTGCAACCATCTTACTTGCGGTTTTGCTTTTGATGCGCTACGATTACGCACAACTGAAGAAAAAGGCATAATACCACCCCGTTTTTTGGCACAGAAGCGTTAGCTTGCAGATTCATTACTTATGAACTTCGATGCACCTGCCATTCAACGCCTCAAAGCAAACGAGCCTAAAGCCGTTGAAGCCTGGTATCTCCATACTTTTCCGGCATTGCTACTGCAAGCGGCGCGTTTTTTTAGTCAACGCAATGAGCAACTCACAGCAGTGCACAACGCCCAGCTCAAGGCCTTACAAAATATAGGTCAGTTTAAACCCGACTCCTCCATGGAAGCTTGGTTGGCGGTCATCTTAAGGAATGAATTAATTGACAGCTACAGGCGCAAACAACGTTGGCGTATTTTGTCTTTTGAAAACCGATATGAAGCCACTTATGAGCCCGATTTCGATGAGCAATTAGATGCGTCACTTGAATTGGAACGCGCAGAGGCTTTATTGGCGCATTTACCCCAAAAAACGCGTTTTGTTTTTAGTTTATACGCTTTTGAAGAATTAAAGCCTAGAGAAATTGCTCAAGAGCTTTCCATGCAGATTCAGACGGTCCGTTGGCATCTGAAAACAGCCAAACAAACCTTAAAAAAACACCTCGAGTCATGAAAGATACCCGACTAATGGCCGAGCAAACTTGGCCGCTTTTTGAACGCAAATGGCGCCGCAAGCAGTTTTGGAAGCGCTGGAAAAGTAAAATGATTTTTACTGGTTCCCTTTTGCTTGTCATCCTTTTAGCTATGCTCTATCGATCTTCTATTTTTGAACAAAAAGGAAAAAATGAGCATTTTAAACAACCGAAAAACGAGCAAAATTTAAAACCCAAAGTACACGCAAATTATATAAGTAGAACTCAAACAAAAATAGGATCCTGGTTGGGAACAGAAGTGATCGACTCGCTTACCTCTCCATTTGAACCCTTATTCTATAAATTGAGTCCCAAATTTCAAATGCCCATTCTTACGATTCAGCAAGGGTCTATCCAAAAAAATGCTGATTTACAATTGGCCTTTGCTTACCTCAATCTGCAGCCTCAAAGTTGGTCGCTGCAAAGCAACGAACATTCGCTCAGTGCTTTACTAGACAAGAAAACCTTACTGGTCATGAATTTGATGTACGGAGCTGAAACCTTACCTGCCTCTCCATCTGACTTCAGCACGGAGTCTTGGTACCGTCCAGATTTTTTTCCTTCAGACCAGTATATTCATATCGCGTTTTATGATGTCGCTGACTGGATCCAAGATCCTTTAAGTGTGAGGCTTAGCGTGAATCGAGAAAGCGATCCAATTCCTATTGCGCCATGGCGCACATCAAGTAATCCAAGCCATTCCTCAGCTGAAAATTTACCACAGTTAACTGCTTTTGACCGGGAATACCCTGGCGTTTTTGTGTATCGAGGCCCAAATCTGATAAATCAGAGAAATCCGCGCAGTCAGTACCGTAAAAATTTATTCATCGCCGACCGACCAGCTGAATCCTTCAATCCGCTTTTATATCACCTTTCCGATACCTTAGTTGTTGTAAGTTCACAAGCACAGCGCATCACCCAACTTTCAATGTATGGCATTCTTTTCAGATCAAAGGAAGTCACTTTCAAGAGCAAAGGTGTGCACAGTGCAAAGCGGCGCGAACCGCTATTGGATCCGATAGACAACACACTTTATGTCTTGGCCCCCACTAATTTCCATTTTGTTTTTTTCAAAGTCGATTTAACAACAGGCTGCGCTACCCAAATTTATCAGACGGCTAGTATTTGGCCCGGAGCTGAATTTGAAATTTACGATGGGATACTCCATTACAACTATAAAACAAAGGAAGTTCAGGTCGATTTAAAACAATTCACAGCCGAATAGGCCTTGCAGCACCCTTCATTTCGATCAAGTATACCCCAGATGGATAGCTATCCAATGCGATAATTTGCTGGGTTTGTTCAAGCGTTATTTTTTCAAGGATACGCCCTTGCAGATCTCTTACTTGGATGCTTT
>CANHSA010000060.1 GCA_947463345.1 Flavobacteriales bacterium | reverse complement strand
TTGAAATTCAGTGACATGTACTGAGATTTCGCCCACTTGGGTTTTGAAAACAACCCCTCTTACACCAATAAAGTCACCGAGGTCGAGGAGTTTTTTGAATACTTCGTTGTATAGTGTTTTGTCTTCACCAGGGCAGAGTTCGTCGCGGTTAAAGTAAACTTGGATTCGGCCAGATGCATCTTGGATTTCGGCAAAGGAAGCTTTACCCATAATGCGCTGCGAGAGCATGCGCCCAGCCAAACAAACCTGTTTACCGTCTTCGAATTGAGCTTTGATATCCGCTGCAAAAGCATCTACTGGGAAGAGTGCTGCTGGATACGGATCAATGCCGAGGTCGCGCAATTTTTGTAGCGATTCGCGGCGTAAAAGTTCTTGTTCGGAAAGTTCTGAATGACTCATGGGTATATTATTGAGACCACAAAGATAGCGCTAAAAAAAATTCTAGGCTTTGTTTGCAACGTATAGGCTATTTATTCGTTAGAGGATTATGAAATTCTGGTGGCGGCTTTTGAAGCGCGTTTTTTTGATGATTTT
The DNA here is from genome assembly GCA_947463345.1 of Flavobacteriales bacterium. Classification (GTDB taxonomy): domain Bacteria; phylum Bacteroidota; class Bacteroidia; order Flavobacteriales_D; family Crocinitomicaceae; genus UBA952. The sequence continues at coordinate 10,384 of CANHSA010000060.1, read as the reverse complement.
AATCCTGATGGCCAGCATCTCCTTGGTGCTGTTTGTTTTCGAGGACCGCATCATCAAAAAGGTGGTAGCTGAAGCCAATACCTATCTAAAGGTTCCGGTGCAAGTCCGAGAAATCGACTTACATTTTTGGCGCACCTTTCCTCGCCTGAGCGTTGCTTTTAATGATGTCCTTATTGCCGATCCGCTCCAAAAAACCGACACACTCCTCCAAGTGGAACAAATTAGCTTGCGCTTTAATCCTTTTGATGTTTTTGGAGGAGCCTACCAAATTCAGCAAATTTCTGCCTTCAATGGCTTGGCTAAAATCAAAGAAGATCAAAAAGGAAATGCTAATTACGATATTTTCAAGGAAAGCGCAGAGGGTTCGTCTGCGTTTAACTTAGAACTCGAATCCATCTTTCTTGAAGAATTGCGTTTGCGCTACACCGACCAAAAAAACGTCCAATTTTACAGTGCCGATATCCATAGCGCCACTTTATCCGGTAATTTTTCGGACCAAAAAACAACGCTAAAAGCAATCGGTACTGTTCAGCTCAAAAAAATCAAAAAGGGTCAGGTAGTTTTGCTACAAAACCAACCACTCGATTTTGACATCGCACTCTTGGTAGACCAAGTACAAAACACCGTCCAGCTTCCACAAGCTCAAATCAAAATTGCCAACTTGCCTTTTTTAATAGACGGCGACTTTGGACCGCTTTCTAGTACTGTAGATATCCGCTCTGAGCGCTTGTCCTTATTGCAACTTGTCAAAACGCTCAGCCCAGCAAATTTATCTTCTCTTCAAAAAATGAAAGCCGAAGGAACGGTCGACTTCCAGTTGCATTATCAAGCTTCGCCAGACCTCAAAAGCCCTTCGGTAGAAGCGTATTTTAGCATCAAAGACGGCATGCTGACCGAGCCTACATTTGGTGCAAAAATCAAAGACTTACATTGTTTTGGCTCCTATAAAAACCTCCCAACAGACCAGCTCCTTATTGACCGTTTTGGTTTTAAAAGCCAAGGCGCTCAGTTCGCAGGCCAGCTTGAACTTCAAGATTTTCTAAATCCGCAATTGCACGTCAAAGCTGGCGGCGACATCCCATTGGCTTTGGTGCAGGCCTTGTATCCGATAGCAGCAGTGGAAGAAATGAAAGGCGTTGCCAAACTGCGTATCAATGGGCAATTTGCACAAAATGCGGCGCAAGAATGGCAAACTAATTCCCTAACAGGAAATGTAGCTATCAGCGCGCCACATCTTCAAATCGCCGATTTCAAAAAGCACTTTTCTTCGGTCAGTGGCCATATCGATTTTACCAAAGAAGGCCTCAGCATCCATCAATTCAAAGCAGAAATTGGCAAAAGTGCTTTTCAATTGGAGGCCAAAATACCGGCTTTCATGCAACGCCTTGCGCAAGAAGCCCCACTGCTCATTGCGGGATCCTTACAAAGTAAGCTGTTCGACATCTCTGATTTTGACACGAAGACTGCCTCCAAAGAACGAGACTGGATCTTGCCTTCTAATTTGGATTTGCGCCTCCCATTTGAAATTAAAACTTTAGTTTATGACCAAAAAGAATTTCAGCAGTTGAGCGGTGCGTTGTCGTTAAGTCCAAGGCAATTGTTGTTGAGCAAGCTCCAATTCGGACATGTGCAGGGGAGCTGGAAAGGGCAAGTTCAACTAGTGGAAGATGCGCCATGTCAATTTGCTTTGGCTACTTCTGGCGTGGCAAGGCAAGTTGAGCTGAGTACTTTTTTCAAGCAATGGAATAATTTTGATCAGTCTGTGCTCACCAATGAGCAACTTGCCGGTAAAGGTAATTTTGAATTCGATGTCCATACCAAATACGATTTCTACAAGGGCCTCGACGAAGCGAGTTTACGCGCTCAAATCCATTGCCGCATTGACAACGGCCGCCTTTATCATGCGCCAATTCTGCAAGATTTAGCCAGTAGCCTCACTTTTGGAAAAGGAAAGGCTATTCTGGGCGCAAAAAACCAAGCTGCCTTGCAACAGAAACTCAAGGATGTTCGGTTTGAAACACTAGAAAACACCTTTACGATTGCTGAGCGGCAATTGCGCTTTAAAAAAATGCATATTGGCTCTTCGGCCCTAGACCTGGACTTAGTTGGGCAGCACAGCTTTGACCACGACATCGATTACGCTATAGCTTTGCGTTTACGCGATTTAGTGGTGCAAGAAACCCAAAGCGAATTTGGCGAAATCTTAGACGACGGCACGGGGCTGCGTTTGTTTGTGCGTATCAATGGCAACCTCGACGACCCCAAAGTGAGCTGGGATCAAAAGGGCAAAAAAGAAGCAGCTCAACAGCAGTTTGAGCAAAGCAAGCAAGAGTCTAAAGAGATGCTAAAAACGGCATTTGGCCTCTATCAAAATGATGCGAGCGTAGGTCATTATGAAGAGAAGACTGCTCCTCACGAAACGATAGAACTTAAATTCAAATCAAAGAAAAGCGCGCCAAAAACACAAGTGAATTCTGGAGCAGCACCGGTCAAGAATAGTAAGTTGCAACAGAAGCTCGAAAAGTGGAAACAAGAACAACAGCAAGGCGCTGAGGTGAATGTGAAAATTGGTGGCTAGTTCCCTTTAGCTAAGATGCCAGTTGTTGAATAGCCTTCTACAAATGGAATGGTTTGAACTCTGCCGCCGTAAGCGCGCACGATATCAGATCCAACGATATAATCTTTTGCCAACGGATTGGTTTGTTCGGCATTGTAGTCTGCTCCTTTCAAGAGGATATCTGGACGCAGGGTTTCGATGATTTCCAAAGGTGTATTTTGCTCAAAAAACACGATGTTGTCAACGCAACTGAGCGCGGCAAGCACCATTGCTCTTGCCATTTCAGAATTGATAGGTCGATTTGGCGCTTTTTCGAGTGCCTTAACCGAAAGGTCTGTATTGAGCGCCACAATGAGGTGTTTGGCCGTATCTGCCGCTTGCGCAAGATAACTCACATGGCCTAAGTGTAAAATGTCAAAACATCCGTTGGTAAATGCGACAGTCTCGCCCTTCACTGCCCAAATATTTCTTCTGCGCTGGGCTTCTTCCCAACTTAAAATTTTGTTCTGGAGGTTTGTAAGGCGCTGGCTCATGAATTTAGGAGAGCAGGTTGGTTTGCTCGTTGGGGAACACCAAAGAGGGCTTAAAACTCTTGGCTTCTTCGAATTCTAGCATGGCGTAACCAATGATAATAATGATGTCGTTGATGGCTACTTTTCTTGCGGCCGGGCCGTTCAGGCAAATCATGCCTGTTTGGCGCTCACCTTTGATCACGTAGGTTTCAAAACGCTCACCATTATTGATATTGACAATCTGAACGCGCTCACCTTCGATGAGGTTGGCGGCATCCATGAGGTCTTCATCGATGGTGATACTACCGATATAGTTGAGGTCGGCCTGCGTTACGCGTACCCGATGAATTTTTGATTTGAGGACGTTGATGTACATAACTGATAGCGCTTTGTAGCGCGGCAAAATTACATCAAAGAACCGATTCACACAACATATTATCGATGAGGCGCACCTCACCACAAATTGCAGCCACACAACAAACCTGTTCTTTCTGCCATTGAACACAGTTTTCTAGGGTGTCAGGGTCTACTATCTCTAGGTATTCTATCTTTAATCCGGCTTGTTTTATGATGGCGCAGGCTTCTTTTTTTACTTGTTCAATCGTACGTGTTCCTGCACGATTTTTAACAAAGTGCAACGCTTGCGATATGGCTAATGCATTTTGACGTTCCTGTGCATTCAGTCTTAAGTTTCTGCTGCTCATGGCTAATCCGTCGACTTCGCGCACGGTTTCACAACCAATAATGTCAATGCCAAAGCCGTAAAAAGTATTCAGTAGTCGAATAATAGCGAGTTGTTGGAAGTCTTTTTGGCCGAAATACGCTTTATGAGGCTGCATTAATGCAAACAAATGATGCACCACATGTACCACGCCTTCAAAATGACCGGGTCTGTGCGCACCCTCTAAAAGCTGACCAATTCTGCCCAAAGGCATTGGTGAAAATGGCAAATCTTTGGGATACATTTCCTGTTCGTTAGGCGCAAAAATAACAAGGTTTTCCAGGCCGTTGAGCAGCACTAAATCGGCTTCAAGCATTCTTGGATATGCTTGTAGATCAGCGCTTTGGTTGAATTGTTTTGGATTGACAAAGATAGAAACCACCACCACGTCATTTGCCGCGCAGGCTTGTTTGACCAAAGACAAATGTCCTTGATGTAAGGCGCCCATTGTTGGAACAAAACCAATTTGTTTTTGGTTGGCTCGCATCTGTTGGCGCCATGCGATTATTTCTTGTCTGGTAACAAAGGTCTGCATGGCTTCGTCTATTCTACAGTTTCAATCGGACAAAGCTATTGCTTTTTAGGATAGTTCAGGTTTATTTCGTAATTTTGCTACCATACTTATATAAATGGAAAAGAAGAAAATCCTATTTATTTCACAAGAAATCTTTCCTTTTTTACCCAAATCTGAAATTTCTGGAAGCGCACGTCGCATTTCTCAAGCAGTTCAAGATGCTGGTAAAGAAATCCGTGTCTTTACGCCGCGCTTTGGCGCCATCAACGAAAGACGCCACCAACTACACGAAGTCATTCGCCTGTCGGGGCTCAACATCTCCATCGACGACCACGACCACCCGCTACTCATCAAAGTTGCCTCTATTTCTGCAGCCAGAATGCAGGTCTACTTCATTGACAACGACGACTACTTCAAGCGCAAAACCTGTTTGCAAGAAGAAGACGGCACCTTCCACCCTGACAACGACGAACGCGCCATGTTCTTTTGCCGCGGCGTGCTCGAAACCGTCAAAAAACTCGGATGGCAACCAGACGTCATTCACTGCCATGGCTGGCTTACCGGCATCATGGCCCTGTACATCAAGTTCATCTTTAACAAAGATCCGCACTTCAAAGAAACCAAAGTAGTTTACAGCCTTTACAACGAAACCTTCGACCAACCCTGGGACCCACGTTTCGCCGAAAAGCTCAACTTCGATGGCTTCCCTACCGACCTCACCGCAGCACTCCAAGATACCAGTTGTGAAAACCTCACTAAAGTTATTTTGTCACATTGCGATGGCGTAAATATCGCAAGCGAAACCCTAGACGCTCCTTTACAAGCGCTTTACGACGCGTCCACAATTCTTAAATTGCCTTATTTTTCAGAGGAACATCAAGGCAAGGAACTTTCTGCCTTCTTTGACAAAGTTATTGACGCTAACGTTCTTGCCTAAACACATGAAAACCTTAAGCGCACTTCTGCTCTTGCTGTTGTTTTCGACGGCATGCACCAAAAAAGACACAGGTTTAGGTCAAGAAATCATTGACCCGAATGCCCTTCTAAACGGTATCACAACCGATACTTTTGAACTTTACACTTATTCTATCTTAGAAGATTCTACCGAAACCAAAAATGCGTCAAACGTATTATTGGGTTCTTATCAAGATCCAAAATTTGGAAAAGTTGAAGCCTCCGTTTATACCGAATTTCGTTTGCCGGGGCTCAATCCTAATTTTGGTGACCCTACCCAAATCGTCATCGACTCATTTGTATTGGCCTTAGAATACGTTGGTTACTACGGTGATTTAAGCGCTCAAAATTTTGAGGTGTACAAACTCACCGATTCCATTCAAAACGCTTCAGAGGTCAAGTACTATCAATTTTCAACGCTGTCAACAGGCAGCACCAATTGGGTAGCCAACGGCCAAGGCACCATTACTCCTGACCCTATCAATGACGCTATTGTCGCCGGCGCAGAAGTCGACCCTCAGTTGCGCATTCACCTCGATACCAATCGCGCTTGGGACTTCATCAATGAATCCGTCACCAACCCGGCTACATTCGCTACCAATGCAGCATTTCAAGATTATTTCAAAGGTCTCAAAATCGCCGTCAATAACCCGACCCAAAATTCAGGAAAAGGCGCCATTCTATACCTAGACATCAACAACAACCCAGCTTCCAAAATGACCATCTACTTCACACTAGATGGCGTTTCCAAAACCTACGATTTCACCCTCAACTCCAACTGTGCCGATTTCACGCACCTAGAACACGACCAAGCAAATACGCCAGTTGCTGCCTTGCTTGCCGACACCACCCTCGGCCAAAAAGCATTTTATGCGCAAGCCAACAAGCTTCGTGCAATGGTCAAAATCCCTGGTCTGGACCATCTTCCAGACAACATCATTATTCACCGTGCCGACCTCAGCCTACCGGTTCAGTTTCAGACCGGCTACCGTTACAAGCCAGGTTCGCGCATTACCGCAGCTAGCAAATTGGCAGCCAGCGATATTTTCTATACTTCCTTAGGTATTGCGGGCCTCTATTCTGATGTCACCAAACAATACGACCTCGACCTAAGGGCTTATTTACAATCCTTAGTGAATGGCAAATTAGAAAATACCGGCATTGTTGTTTCGCCTTTATTCTTTAGAAACTCTGCCGAGCGCATTATCTTCAATGGTGTCGAAACCACCAACAAGAAGAAACCCAAACTTGTCGTTACCTATACAACTTATTAATTATGTGTGGAATCGTTGCATACATAGGCAAAAATGAAGCCTATCCAGTGGTCATCAAAGGCCTCAAAAGATTGGAATACCGCGGCTACGACAGCGCAGGCGTTGCTCTTTTGAACAATGGCTCGCTTAACGTGTACAAACGCGTAGGCAAAGTTCAGAACTTGCAAGATTTTGCCGCAGAACAAGACAGAAGTGGTCATGCCGGAATCGGCCATACCCGTTGGGCAACTCACGGCGAGCCTTCCGATGTAAACTCCCACCCACACACCTCCATGGATGGCAAAATTGCGCTCATCCACAACGGCATTATCGAAAACTACGACGTTCTCAAAAAAGAACTCATTAAAAACGGCTATATCTTTAAAAGTGAAACCGACACCGAAGTTGTAGTTCACTTAATTGATTACATCCAGAAAAAAGAAAACGTTTGGTTTGGCGAGGCTTTGCGTTTGGCACTCAACCACGTAGTTGGCGCTTATGCTATAGTTGCCATGTCATCTGACTACCCGAATCGTTTGGTAGCTGCCCGCAAGAGTAGCCCTTTGGTAGTTGGTATTGGTTCAGACGGCGCATATTATTGTGCTTCTGATGCCACACCAATTGTAGAATACACCAAAAAAGTAGTTTACCTCAACGACGAAGAAGTTGCGGTTATTGACCTCGAAGAAGGCCTGAAACTATACGATATTGCCGATCAACAAAAAACACCATTTTTTCAGGAGCTAGAGCTAGAACTCGAAGCCTTAGAAAAAGGCGGATACGAGCATTTCATGCTCAAAGAAATCCACGAACAGCCGCGTTCTATCCACGATTGTTTCCGTGGTCGCCTCAACTCAGAAGAAGCTTGGGTTGCACTTGGTGGCATCCGCGAATACGAGCAAAAAATGATTTCTGCCAACAGGCTCATCATTGTTGCCTGTGGTACGTCATGGCACGCAGGGTTGGTGGGTGAATACCTCATCGAAGACCTCGCACGCATCAATGTCGAGGTTGAATACGCCAGTGAATTCCGCTACCGCAATCCTATCCTCAACGAGAACGACGTCGTTATTGCTATTTCGCAGTCTGGCGAAACCGCCGACACACTAGCAGCGCTAGAATTAGCTAAATCAAAAGGCGCTACCATCCTTGGTATTTGCAATGTTGTTGGTTCTTCCATTGCCCGCATTACCGACGCTGGTTCTTATACCCATGCCGGTCCAGAAATCGGTGTGGCTTCAACCAAAGCTTTTACTGCTCAAGTTACTGTCCTGACACTCATGGCACTTTCTTTAGCGCACAAAAAAGGCACTATTTCTGAATCCAAATTCCGTCAATTGTTGGCAGAACTCGAAGCCATTCCCGACAAAGTCAAACGCGTGCTCGAAACAGATGCAGCCATTGAAAAGATCGCAGCTATCTACAAAGACGCAGCCAATGCACTTTATCTCGGACGCGGCAGTTCTTTCCCTGTAGCATTAGAAGGCGCGCTTAAACTCAAAGAGATTTCTTACATTCATGCCGAAGGATATCCTGCTGCAGAAATGAAACACGGACCAATTGCTTTGATTGACGAAAACATGCCAATCATTGTCATTGCCACCCAAGGAACTTCTTATGAAAAAGTCGTTTCCAACATCCAAGAGGTGAAGGCCCGCAAAGGAAAAGTAATCGCTATTGTAACCGAAGGCGACGAACAAGTCCGCCACATGGCCGACCACGTCATCGAAATTCCTGAAGTAGACGAATTCCTAGTGCCGCTTCTAGCTACCATTCCCCTCCAATTACTCTCTTACCACATCGCAGTCATGCGTGGCTGTAACGTAGATCAGCCAAGAAATTTGGCTAAGAGTGTGACAGTGGAGTAATTCTACTTTTCCCTCTGGAAGTTATATCGCATCCAAAACACGAGCCAACTCCCAATCTTTTTCAGTAACTACATTACCTGCATCGTGCGTAGTCAACTGTACCTGAACTTTATTGTAAACGTTGGTCCATTCCGGATGGTGATTCAGTTTTTCAATCTCAATACTGGCCTTTTGCATCCAGTCCATTGCTTCTAGGAAACTCGAAAATTCAAAGGTTTTATGCAATGCGTTGTTGTGTTCGGTCCAGGTGTGCATCATTTAGGGTTGTAAAGGCTTACTCGAAAGAAACCTTATTCAAGAAGAGAACCGTGCGCTTGCGTTTGACGTCGTCATCGACTTTATTTTTAATGGACTGTACGCCGTAAGACAAGAAGTATTTGTCGTACCAGAAGGAGATGTTACTGTAAGTTCCTTTTACCTTGTCATTTTCGTTAGCCGTATTTATTGGGTTAGACGTTTTTTCATTGAGGATTTCCCCGGCAAATGAAAACGACTTAGAGTAGATATTGCGGCCATCGGCATATACCAATTGAATGCTGTTTTGCTCTTTTGCTGCGATACGAATAAAGGATCTGGCGGTCATTGGTTTGTACCATAAGTACATTTTGAAAACTTGGCTCCAGATGAGCTCACCTTGCGCATTGAATTTGGCAATCATGGCGTGGGTGTATTGATAACCGTCAAAGACTTGAACAGTTGTGGTGGTTGCTTTCCCGTTGACGTAGGTGGTACGGGTTTCAGTTCTGTAGGTCGGGTAATAGGCCTCGGTGATGAGTAAAAAATCGTTGTCAACCGCAATGAGGTCGTGCATGACAAGGAGTTGATTTGCTTGTAGTTCTTTGCCTCTTTTGGCTTTGCGCTCTTTTTTGCTTTCGATGCGTTGTTGGCTTCTTTCCGGAAGAAAATCAAGGTAGTTAGGGATGTCTAAAAAATTGTAGGTATTGATATTAGCGATGTTTCCGTCAGTGGAACTGGCAAAATAAATACCGTTGTTTGGGCCAAGTACAGTACTGCCGTAGGTTCCTGCAATAGCAACTTCATCAGAGCCAACGGCACCCACTGTGATGGATTTAATGATTTTTTCGCCGCCCTCATCTATGCTTTGAGGTGCAGACATTTTACCGTCTAGCTCTATAGAAACTAAATAAGCAAACGATACCATTCTCGATTTAATGACTCTGAGTGATAGATAAAATTTATTGGCGTCTTCTAAATACTGCAGATTGATTGGTGCAGTGCGGCGTTGTTTGAAACCCTCCACAATAATAGGTGTTGCTGTAGCGGTTTGGGTTTGTAAATCAATTAAAATAAATGAAGCACCATTTTTACCTTGCCCGATTGCTGCCGCTTTGTTTCCTACGACATAAAAAGAATGGATACTTAGAAAGTTAGTTTTCCCATCGAAGTCGATATCTAAACGTTTAGTTGTTCTATTTTTGACATCGAATTGATAGATGTAAATTGGCAAATTGCGTTTATACGCCAAGTGATAAATGCTTTCTTCTCCTTCAAAAGTGGCAACGATTGGATGCGTTGGTTCGAAGTCAATGGGGTCTGTTTCGTATAATTCGAGGTCGGCATTATAGATATCGTGATGCAAATAATAATTACTTCTTAGCCCTCCATCTTTGCTGAAGCTTTTAACAACAACACCATTTTGGCCCATTGTGTATACGGTTTCGTCATATCGGCCATCTTTGAGGTCGATTTCGACACGTTTTTCGGAAGTTTTGAGTTCTTGTCCAAAAACAAAAGTTGTTGCCAAAAGAAAAGAGAGGATAAATTTAGCCTTCATAAAAAATATTGCGAGTAAATAATAGTAAAGCTAAATTACATAAAGTCTAGGTAGAAACAGTATAGTATATATTCTACATTTAGTCTAAACTTTCCTATCGGGTGTTTTGTTAACTTTGTCTATGCAAGAAAAGAGAGGCATTGCCATTTTAGGATCCACGGGGTCAATAGGTACGCAAGCATTAGAGGTGTTGGCGGCATATCCTGAATA